>CAKSHG010000046.1 GCA_934456315.1 uncultured Oscillospiraceae bacterium
CAGATAAGCTACGAGCCGGGTCTGTACCTCACGGAAAGTATCGTCAGCGAGGATTCCATAATCAGGCTGATAACCTCGAAGAAGAGCGTTGCGGCTTATTACACTGTGGTTGACGGCGATTCGCCCTACGGCATACTCGACAAGCTTGGCATGACCGAGGAGGAGATAGCCCAGCTGAATCCGGGATTCTCTATGGACAGCTCGCTGTTCATCGGCGACAAGATACTGATAAATCAGGAGGAACCGTTCCTGGCGGTATCCGTGACGAGAACGGAAACATACGACGAGCGCACGGCGTTCGACACCACCTACACTGAGGACCCGACCCATTACGAGGGCACCTCCACGATAGTGACCGATGGCGTAAAGGGAACGGAGCGCGTAACAGCAAACGTATCCTACATCAACGGCATAGAAACCCGCAGAAAGGTCATCAGCCGCGTCACCATCGAGGAGCCTACCACGCAGGTCATCTCCATGGGTACAAAGGCTAAGCCTGCGGGAGTTACCGCCTCGATACCGGAAAACATGCCGGTGGGACAGTTCCTGTGGCCGGTCGGCGGCAGCGACGGCGGTCAGATATCCGAGATGATGTACGGCTACGGCGGTTATTACGGTCATAGCGGTATAGATATCACAGCGCCCTACGGCACGCCTATCTACGCGGCGGAATCCGGTACGGTAATTCTGGCGTCGTGGTATTACGGCTACGGAAACTGCGTAATGATACAGCATGATAACGGCATGGTCACGGTTTACGGTCACGCAAGCTACCTGCACGTTTACGTCGGTCAGCAGGTAACGATGGGCGAGATCATCGCGGACGTAGGCTCCACCGGACAGTCCACCGGCAACCACTGCCACTTTGAGGTAAGACTGAACGGAATGAACGGCGCACGCCTGAATCCGATAAACTACCTCCCGTGGCACAAGAGAGCTTCCTGGTGCGTTGAATACTGATGGTCACCTTGTTTGAGTGAAAATGTGTATAGCACACCGACTGCTTCTTCAAGCCTCCTCGTAAGGCATACAGCCTTACGAGGAGGCTTTCATCGCGTTCGGCGCACTCTACCCATTTTCCCTTTTCAAACCGGTTTTTAGAGGTTCCCTGATAATATTGTTCCGGGTCTGCATGTTTTGCAGATCCGGATTTTTTTTATAACTGCAACCTTTTCCCGTCATGCCCGGTATTATATACAAATGCCCCCTGAAAGGAGTCTGGTAATTATGAAAAGACGTTATTTATCATCGATATCTGCGGTAATTGCGGCTGCCGTGCTGCTTACCGGCTGTTCCTCCGGGAATTCCGGCGTGAACGCCGTTAATGACGCTCTGCCGGAAAGTTCCGCTGCTGCGCATGGCTCTGTAAGCTCTGTAGGCTCTGTAAGTTCAGCAGGTTCAGCAGGAGTTTCCGGTACCGCTTCGTATCATGGGAGCGGCGCGGAAACAGCTCCGGCTGCTTCTGAAAGCGGCGTTTCCGGAAGCGCTGGTGTACCTGGCGCGACCGGCACAGCTGTAACGTCCGGCTCGTCTGGCGTTTCCGGAGCTGAAACTTCAGGCTCGTCTGCACCGGAGGGACCCGGGAGTGCGGCGGCTGACGTTCCGGTTTCGACGACTGCACCGTCGACTACCGCAGCACCCTATCTTCCCACCGACATAGGCGGGACCGGGCGAACGGCCGATGATGGGATCGGCGAAGAAATAGCATACGATGACGCGTATATAGATGCCGATGCAGACGCAGCCTACCCGGAGTCTGCCATAAAAACCGACGGTATTGCGGCGGGCGGCATGGTGGAATGCCCCGGGCCGGTAGACCCGTTAGAGCCCATTGACCCGATAGACCCTATTGACCCGATCGAACCCATCGAGCCATGGATAGACCCGCAGGCAGGGCTGCTGACCGGAGGCGAGTGGAACGACAACGACCACTGGGACTTCTGGAACAGCCTGTATTCCAGCAACAACTACGGCGTTGACTGGGCGGGATACCTGCAAACCTGGCGTACCGGAATGCAGTACCGTGCGGCTGTGACGGTAAGCGACAGCTCCGGCGCTCCGGTTTCCGGCGCGAAGGTGACCGGAATGGGGTACAGCGCAGTCACCGACAACAAGGGCAGGGCATACCTGTTCTTTGAGGATAAGCAGTTTGTTAACGGACCGTCGGAGTTTACCGTGGTATACAATGGCGGCACACAGAAGTTCAGCGAGGTCGTAAGCGGCGACTGCGAGCTTGATTTCACCCTGGAAAGCGCCGCAAAGCCCTCATCAAAGACTCTCGACCTGATGATAATGTGCGACACCACAGGCTCGATGGGCGACGAACTGGAATACCTCAAGGCAGAGCTGGAGGACGTTGTGACGCGTATCCGTAAGGACAACGCGAACCTCCCGACCAGGATAAGCGTGAATTTCTACCGCGACGAGGGGGACGAGTACGTCGTGCGGGAATACCCGTTCACTACCGACCTCGACTCTGCGGTGAACGCTATCGCGGAGCAGTGCGCAGACGGCGGCGGGGACACTCCCGAGGCGGTGCACACAGCGCTTAAGAGCGCGGTTTCCCACGACTGGGACGAGAGTTCCGTCAAAGTGATGTTCCTGGTTCTGGATGCTCCTCCCCATGAGGATCCGCAGATAATCGACGAGGTCGTAAAGTGCACGAAGGCGGCTGCGGAAAAAGGTATCCGTATAGTTCCGGTGGCGGCGAGCGGCGTTGACAAGCCCTGCGAGTACCTGCTGCGCAGTATGGCGGCGATGACAGGCGGTACCTACACGTTCCTGACCGACGACAGCGGTATCGGCTACGGTCACATGGAACCCACCATCGGCAGCTACGATGTCGAAAAGCTGAATGATATGATGGTGCGTATAGTTAGCGGTTATCTGGAATAAAGCTGCTGTTTTTGCAGCAAATCAGCAGCCCTGCATGCACGGGCAGAGTGGATTTCCCTCTGCTCGTGCACATTTTTTGTGAATAAAAGGGAAAAATATCCTGTACTGGTGCGCGATTTATAAAAGATTTTTCAAAACCACTTGCAAAAAATATTCAGATGGTGTATGATATAGATAGGAGCGGTTTCTCTAACGGGAAATCGCATGATTGTTTTTAAAAAGAGGTGCAGGAATGAAGGAAGATCTCCTCCAGCAGATAGAACAGATGATGCCGACTTTCTCAAAAAGTCAGAAGCTCATCGCAAATTATATTCTCAACCACTACGAAAAGGCGGCGTACATGACCGCGCTCAAGCTCGGCAACGCCGTTAATGTCAGCGAATCCACCGTTGTGCGTTTCGCAATAGAGCTGGGCTTTGAGGGTTATCCGCAGTTACAGCGTTCGCTCCAGAGCCACATCAAGAACCGATTGACCTCCATACAGCGTATGGACGTCACCCGCAGCCGTATCGGCGACCTTGACCCCATCGAGGGCGTCCTCACCCAGGATATGGATAAGATCCGCCACACTCTCGAGAATATCGACCGCGAGGCGTTCGACAACGCGGTAAACACCATCGTTGACGCGCGCCATATCTACATTCAGGGCGCAATGAGCTCCGGCATACTTGCAAGCTTCATGCATTACTATTTAAGGCTCATTTTTGACAAGGTGACGCTCATCGGCTCGGTCGCTACCAGCGAAATTTATCAGCAGATGATACACATCGGCGAGGGCGACGTATTCATCGGGCTTTCTTTCCCGAGATACGCAAAGAGCACCATAAACGCCTGCAAGTTCGCGCACGACTGCGGCTCGCAGATAATCGCCATCACTGACAGCGAGAATTCCCCGCTGGCGCAGTACGCGCATACTACGCTGTGCGCTTACTCTGACATGGTCAGCTTCGTGGACAGCCTGGTCGCTCCGATGAGCCTGCTCAACGCGCTTATCGTAGCCGTTTCCAACCGCAACCGCTGCCGCGTGGAGCAGACCTTCCGCAAGCTGGAAACTCTCTGGGACAACAACGACGTTTACAAGAAAGATGTTTGATATACTTATAATCGGGGGCGGAGCAGCCGGAATGTACTGCGCCGCCCACGCTGCTGATATGGGACTGAAAGCCGCCGTAGCGGAGCACGGTAAGTCCCTCGGGCGGAAGCTCGGCATAACCGGAAAGGGCCGCTGCAACGTCACCAACGACTGCGACCCGGAAACGGTGCTGAAAAACGTTCCGCGCAACCCGCGCTTCCTCTACAGCGCGCTTTCAAAGTGCTCCCCGGCGGACGTCATGACGTACTTCGAGGGACTGGGAGTTCCGCTCAAGACCGAGCGCGGACAGCGCGTTTTCCCGGTTTCCGACAGGGCGGGGGACGTCGTGAACGCACTGGAGAAGCAGCTCCGCAGGCTGAACGTGGAAGTGATACGCGGGAACTGCACCAGCCTTCTCATCGAGGACGGAAAGTGCGTCGGCGCGGTGATTTCCGGCAGTGGGGTACGCGCCCGGGCGGTGGTGCTCGCGACGGGGGGACTGTCCTATCCGCTGACCGGCTCAGACGGCTCCGGATACGCACTTGCGAAACAGGCAGGGCATACCGTCACGGAGTGCGCTCCATCGCTTATCCCGATGGAAACGGAGGAGCGCTGGGTTAGCCGCGCGGCGGGACTTGACCTTCGTAATATCTCGATGAAGCTCATGTGCGGCGGCAAAGTCGTTTACGAGGATTTCGGGGAGCTGCTGTTCACGGCTTACGGCGTCGGCGGTCCTACGATTTTAAGCGCGTCGGCGCACATTCCGAAGATGGAACCGGGAAAATACTCGGTTGTTATCGACCTCAAGCCAGCGCTGGCCGAAAAGCAGCTGGACGCGCGTATCCTGCGGGATTTCGGCGAACGTAAGGGAATGCGATTTGCGGACAGCCTGCGCGGACTCCTTCCGGCGCAGCTCGCTCCGGTGGTAGCGGAGCTTTCCGGCATTCCCGGTGACAAAAAGGTCGACGAGATAACCAAGGAGCAGCGCCGGGAGCTCGGGCGGCTGCTCAAGGGGCTGACTGTCCATATCCGCGGATCCCGCCCGATAGACGAGGCGATAATTACCCGGGGCGGCGTTTCCGTAAAGGAAATAAACCCCAATACGATGGAGAGCCGCATGTGTCCGGGGCTGTACTTTGCGGGGGAAATAATCGACTGCGACGGCTACACCGGGGGCTTCAACCTCCAGATTGCGTTCGCTACGGCTTATTCGGCGGCGCTCGCCGTTTCAAAGATGTGAAAATCCCCGCGCAAATCAGCACTTGCGACAGTTTTTTTCAGTTTTTGCGTGAAATTTCAATGAAATTGCAAAAAAACACTTGCATTTTTATTTGAGGTGTGCTATAATAAATTGAATAAATGTAGGGGGTAGTTTCGCCTATTTACATTTTTTCACATTTCAGCCACTTGTATAGTGGTACGTTCAGGTGATGTTTATGCCGGAAAAGCATATAGCGGCGGCTATCGACGGTCCCGTTGGAGCTGGAAAAAGCAGCATAGCGCGGGAGGCGGCGAAGAAACTCGGGTTCATCTATGTGGATACCGGGGCGCTCTACAGAGCGGTCGGGCTGTACTGTACAAGGTGCGGCGCGGATATGAAAGACCCTGCCGATATAGCGTCCAGGCTGCCGGGCATCAAGCCGGAGATACGGCTCTGCGACGGCGTTCAGCATATCTACCTTAACGGCGAGGACGTTTCCTTGGAGATAAGGCTGCCGGAGATATCCATGGCGGCTTCCGCGGTGTCCGCAGTGCCGGAGGTGCGTGCAGCCCTGTTGGGCATGCAACGCGGGATAGCGGCTGAAAACAACGTCATAATGGACGGACGCGACATCGGAACGGTGGTCCTTCCGGACGCGCAGGTGAAGATATTCCTCACCGCTGCGCCGGAGATAAGGGCGAAGCGCCGTTACGACGAGCTTTGCGCAAAGGGCGTGCAGACCACCTTTGAGGAGGTTCTCGCAGACCTGAACAAGCGCGACTACGACGATTCCCACAGGGCAGTCGCTCCGCTGAAGCAGGCGGACGACGCGGTGCTTGCGGATACCTCGGGGCTGGATTTTGAGCAGTCCTGCGAGCTTGTGTGCAGCATCATAAAGGAGAAGCTCTGATGTTCTATTCGTTTCTCCGCAACTGTGCAAGGCTGTTTTACATCATCGTCTATCACATTCACGTCATCGGCGGGGAGAATATCCCCAAAGAAAAGGGCGGCTACATAATCGCGAGCAACCATGTGTCCAACAATGACCCACCTGTCGTGGGCATTACTTTCAAGGGAAAGTATACGTTCATGGCAAAGGAAGAGCTCTTTGAGAAGAACGCGATATTCACCTGGCTCATAACGAAGCTCGGCGCTTTCCCGGTAAGGCGCGGCGCAAAGGACAATTCCGCTATAGAAAAGGCACTGGAAAGCCTGAAAGATGGACGTATCTTCGTTATCTTCCCGGAGGGGACACGCTCGAAGGACGGCACGCTCGGGCGGGCGAAAAGCGGCGTTACGCTTATCGCAGCGCAGGCTAAGGTACCGGTGGTGCCGGTGTTCATAAAGTACGGCAGGAAGAAATTCCGCCGGAACATCTACATCTCCATAGGCGAGAAGATCCCCGCGGAGCATTTCGATGTTGACATAAGCGACAGGAAGATGCTCAAACAGGTCAGCGCAACGATAATGGACGAGATAGCCAAGCTCCAGGAGAACATGCCCGATGTTGATTGAGATAGCGGACAAGTCCGGGTTCTGCTTCGGCGTTCAGCGCGCGATAGACCTGACTGAACAGGCGGCGGATAAGTACAGCGAGGTTTACACGCTGGGTCCGCTGATCCATAACACGATAGTTACCGATTCCCTCGAAAAGAGGGGAGTTCATATAGCCGCAGACGTGCAGGACGCCGCCGGGAAGCCCCTGGTGATACGTTCACACGGAGTCGGCAGGGATACAGAGGAAAGGGCGCAGGCGGCATGCTCCGTGCTGCTGGACGCGACCTGTCCGTTTGTGAAGCGTATCCACAATATAGTTGCGGAGCAGCCCGCAGATTCCACGGTGGTTATCCTCGGCGACGGGGAGCACCCGGAGGTGCAGGGCATAATGGGTCATGCGAGCTGTAAGGCGGTCGCATGCATGACGCTCGATGAAGTCCGGAGCGTGCTCGATGGAGTCAGGACTTCCGGCGGGGAGGCAGTCCTCGTTGTACAGACCACCTTCGACCGCAGCAGATTCCTGGAATATTCCGCAAGGATCCGGGAAGAATATAGTTGCGTGAAGATATATGACACGATATGCAACGCCACCTCGGAGCGCCAGGCTAATGCGGAGGAGCTTGCAAAACGGGCTGACCTTATGCTGGTTGTCGGAGGAAGGCACAGCTCAAATACCGGAAAGTTAGCTGAAATCTGTTCGAGATATTGCCGCACAGTGTTCATCGAGAGTGCCTCAGAACTTTCCCCGCAGATCATTATGGGTCTGCACTCCGATAGTATTATCGGAATAACGGCTGGAGCTTCAACTCCCGCCTATACAATAAAGGAGGTTCATTTAAAAATGAGCGAGATCATCAACAATAATGAAAATGAGGAGAGCTTTGCAGCACTGTTCGAGCAGTCCGAGAGCAAGAGATTATATAACGGCGCCAAAGTTAAGGCAACAGTTGTAAGCGTTAAGCCGAACGAGGCTGTTGTAGAGCTGGGTACAAAGCACACGGGTTACATACCCCTCGACGAGCTGACCAACGACCCCAACGCTAAGGTTGAGGACATCGTTAAGGTAGGCGACGAGATCGACGCTATCGTTACCAAGGTAGACGATTCTCAGGGTGTTGTATTCCTCTCCAAGAAGAGAGTAGATTCCGCGCTGGGCATGGAGAAGATCGCCGCAGCCAAGGAAGCTAACGAAACTCTCGAGGGCGTAGTTACACAGGCAGTCAAGGGCGGCGTGATCGTCGTAACTAACGGCACCAGAGTATTTATCCCCGCGTCCCAGACCGGCGTTCCGAGAAGCGGCAAGCTTGAGGACCTGGTTAAGAAGACAGTACAGTTCAAGGTCATCGAGATCAACGAGCAGCGCAACAGAGTCGTTGGTTCTATCCGTCAGGCTACCAGAGAGGTCCGCGACGCTGAGAGAGCTAAGTTCTGGGAGAGCATTCAGGTTGGTCAGAAGTTCGAGGGCGAGGTTCGCTCCATCGAGGACTACGGTGTATTTGTTGACATCGGTCCGGTTGACGGTCTGGTTAGAACCAGCGAGCTGACCTGGAACAGAGTTGGTCACCCCAAGGATATCGTTAAGGAAGGCGACAAGATCACCGTTATCGTTAAGTCCTTCGATCCTGAGAAGAAGAGAGTTTCCCTCTCCGCTAAGGATCCCGACGAGAATCCCTGGACCAAGTTCGTTGAGGAGTACCAGATCGGCGACGTTATCAAGGCTACTATCGTTAGCATCACCGAGTTCGGTGCTTTCGCACAGATCATTCCCGGCGTTGATGGTCTGATCCACATTTCTCAGATCTCCACCGAGAGAGTTACCAACATCAACAACGTTCTGGCAGTAGGTCAGGAAGTCGAGGCTAAGATCATCGACATCGACACCGAGAAGAGCAGAGTTTCTCTTTCCATCAAGGCACTCATGGAGGACAACGCTGCTGACGCTGAGTAATTTTACTCCGGTGTTAGAGGATATGTTGTAATATGCACCCCGCAGTTTCTGCGGGGTGTTTTTTTGCTTCAAAAAAAGCGCAAATAATCCCGAAAAAGCACTTGACAAAATAATGCAAAAGTAGTATAATACCGATTACCGCTTTAAAAATATCGTGATTATTTGTTTATCCGACCCGCTCCTGAACTGAACGGAGGCTTTTCATTGTGGGCGGACAGCAAGCCGCATGAGCAAAGGCTCATGCAGGGACGATCATATTTCTCAGGAACACTTTAAACACGACTGGTAGGGCATGCCGCACAGGGACTGTGCGTGCCGCCCTGAAATGGAGGGCTGTTATGAGCAACATTAGCTTTGGCACCAGGACTATCCAGCAGTACATTAAGGAACTTGAGAGCTGCGATATATGCAGCGCCGCCGAGGCGTCATCGGCAGCTGCAACGGCGTCGCAGCGTGGACTGGACGCGCTGCCTGCTGAACAGCGCGAGAGATTCGTGAACTACTGCACGCTTGTCACCGCCAGGCGGGTGCGTGCTGTTACAGCAAAGATGTCTGCCGCGGCGGAGCTTGATCCCTGCGAATGGGTCAACGAATTCCACATCAGGCTTGAGGATACGCTCCGGCGATATGAGCCGGAGCGTTCAAGCCTGACGACTTTCCTGTCGAATTCGGTTGACAACTTCATGCGGAGCTATTCCGCGAACAACGACTCCCGCGGGCGCTACTACAACGCCACGGTGAGCCAGCTCCGCCGTGCCCGGGAGAAGCTCTCAAGGCAGAACAGCTGCGAGCCGACGGACGACGAGCTGATGAGCGAGCTGAAGTGGGGAATGCTCCGCCTCAGCAACGCCCGCAGAGCCGAGGCGGAGGGAGGCAGCGTTTCCCTTAGCGAGCCGGTGGACGCAGACGGAGAACTGACTATCGCGGACACGCTGGTTTCGGACGAGCCCAGCGTAGAGGAAGCCGCCGAGCAGAAGATAATGCTCGGCAGAATGCGCGAGTGTCTGGCGCAGCTCCCTGATGACAGGAGCAAGTACGCCACGATCAATTGCATAGCTCTTGGAAAGAGCTACGGCAAGGTCGGCGAGGAGCTCGGCGCCTCCAAGGAGGGCGTCAGGAAGATGGTCAACAGGACGCTTGACCTGCTGCGCACGATGCTGTGCGGCTGACGAAATACACCAAAGGGACTGCGAAAACGCAGTCCCTTCAGTTATTTATCGCTCAAATCGCGTCCATGAGGGCTCCGAGCATGCGGAACACCTTTGCGGTGCTGCGGCGCTTCATGGTGTGGCGGCTTAGTGTGTTCACCGCCATGAATGCAAGACCTCCTGCAATCAGCCCGGCTGCGCTGCTCTTTATATAAGCTTCCGTCTTTCTGGACATAGTGATCAGCTCCTTTTTGAAAGTTTACGTCAGTATTTTTTGCAATTTGCAGGTTTCTATTCAGAAACGCACTCTGATAAATCATTCCAGACGACCGGGAAATGTCCGGAAAAATGTGCTCCAATTGAAAAAAGTGCCTGTTTTCAGCCCTGTATTTGTGCTTTTTGTAATGTTTGCATATATAACGCTGCTGTTTTGACCCAAGTATCCGTCAATGTGCCAAAATGCAATTCCTGATATAAAAACTTGCAAAAACTGCTTGACAAAATTCCTTGTTTGGTGTATAATCAGACCATAGCAAAGGGGCTATGACAGACAGACTTCAATGGCGAAGCCTGCCGGTCATAGCCCCGCTTTGTTAAAGCGACAAGCAATCACAAGTCAATACAAACCGACGCCGGGTCATATGCGGGACATAAAGGCGGACGGTTTCAAAAACAGAAAGGGGACGGTTCTTAAATGAACACACTATTGACTTTATTGTCCGAGGCTGGAACGGTATTCACCCCGGATCAGAATGCAGCGATCCAGGCTGTCGTTGACGAAACGATGTACAGCGGCAGCGATGTAAACGGTATATGGTACCTCATAGGTGCCGCCTGGGTATTCTTCATGCAGTGCGGTTTCGCGATGGTCGAAACCGGTATGACCCGCTCGAAGAACGCTGGCAACATCATCATGAAGAACCTCATGGACTTCTGCATAGGCACTGTAGTATTCATTCTTCTTGGCTTCGGACTCCTGCTCGGCGAGGACACCCTGTTCGGTCTGGTCGGTATCCCGAACCTTGATATCCTTGGCAGCTTCTCGGACTTCAACAGATGTGCCGAGTTCGTATTCAACCTTGTATTCTGCGCGACCGCCGCGACTATCGTTTCCGGTGCGATGGCAGAACGTACAAAGTTCCTTAGCTACTGCATCTACTCCGGCGTTATCAGCGCCATCGTTTACCCGATCGAGGCTCACTGGATCTGGGGCGGCGGCTGGCTGGCTCAGATGGGCTTCGTTGATTTCGCTGGTTCTACATGTATCCACATGGTCGGCGGTCTTTGCGCACTCATCGGTGCGAAGATGGTAGGTCCCCGTATCGGCAAGTTCGGCAAGGACGGCAAGCCTAACGCGATCCTCGGTCACTCCATGACCCTCGGCGCTCTCGGCGTATTCATTCTCTGGTTCGGTTGGTACGGATTCAACGGCGCTGCCGCTTCCGATACCCACTACCTTGCAAATATCTTCCTTACTACAACAGTAGCCCCCGCAGTGGCAACCTGCACAACCATGGTTTACACCTGGATAAGACACGGCAAGCCTGATGTTTCCATGTGCCTTAACGCTTCCCTTGCAGGTCTTGTAGCTATCACGGCTCCCTGCGCTGATACAGACTGCCTCGGCGCTGCTATCATCGGTCTGGTTTCCGGCTTCCTGGTTTGCTTCGGCGTTTGGCTCCTCGATTACAAGCTGCACATCGACGACCCGGTCGGCGCAGTTGCAGTACACTTCTTCAACGGTATCTGGGGTACCATCGCAGTTGGTCTTTTCTCTAACGGCAACGGTCAGAACGGCGGCGTAGCTGCTGTAAACGGTACCGGCGAGCATGCTGTGGGTCTGTTCTACGGCGGCGGTTTCGCACAGCTTGGCGTACAGCTCCTCGGCATGGTTTCCGTACTTGCATGGACTGGCGTTACCATTACTATCACATTCCTTATCATCAAGAAAACTGTCGGTCTTAGAGTTTCCCGCCACGAGGAGATCGTTGGTCTGGACGCTACGGAGCACGGTCTGCCTTCCTCCTATGCAGACTTCGTTCCTGCAATGCATGTAGAGCTTTCCACCTCCGGCAAGGAGAAGGAAGTAGAAACCGTAAAGCTCGGCTCTGCGCCTGTTGAGGCTGCCGTTCCTGTTGCGTACAAGAGCGCTAAGCCCTCTGACGGCACAAAGATGAGCAAGGTCGTTATCCTTGCAAAGCAGGAGAAGTTCGAAGCTCTCAAGCATGCGATGTCCGAGATCGGCGTAACTGGTATGACAGTCACCAATGTACTTGGCTGCGGCATGCAGAAGGGCGCTACCGAGTTCTACCGCGGCGTTAAGGTCGAAACGACCCTCCTGCCTAAGATCAAGGTCGAGAT
>CAKSHG010000047.1 GCA_934456315.1 uncultured Oscillospiraceae bacterium
AAAGCGATAGGCGGCAGCGGCAGAGCCGGAAAGAGCGAGTACATGGTCTGTGAGGCGTGCGAGTTTGTTGACACGTTCCTCAAGCTGTTCCCGAACATCTCGATAGTGCTGAACATCGACCGCGACCACCTCGACTACTTCAAGACGATGGAGAACCTGAAGCACAGTTTCTCGAAGTTCTGCAAAAAGACCACCGACATGGTTATCGCCAACGGCAGCGACGCCAACACGATGGAAGCCGTGAACGCAAGCGGCACGGCGGCGCGGGTCATCACTTTCGGCAAGACCCCGGACTGCGATTTCTACCCCGCGAACATCGACCACAAGGCGGATTTCCTGACGGAATTCGACCTCATGCACCACGGCGAAAAGCTGGAGCGCATCGCGATACACGTCCCGGGTCTGCACAACGTATATAATGCGGTCGCGGCGTGCGCGGCGGCTTACTCGGCGGGTATCCCGGCGGAAGCGCTCCGGGAGGGGCTCGATAAGTTCGGCGGGGCAATGCGTCGGTTCGAGCGGCTCGCGGAGGTAGGCGGCGTGACCGTCGTCGACGACTACGCACACCATCCCGCGGAGATAGCGGCAACGCTGAAAACCGCAAAGGAAATGAGCTTCAAGCGGGTCTGGGCGGTCCACCAGCCGTTCACCTATTCCAGGACTGCAATGCTGCTGGATGAATTTGCAAGCGCGCTTTCCATCGCGGACAGGGTAGTCCTCACCGAGATAATGGGCAGCCGCGAGAAGAACACCTACAACATCTATTCAAAGGACCTCGCGGCGAAGATAGACGGCTGCGTATGGTACACCGGCATGGAGGAGGTCGCGCAGTACGTCGCGGCTAACGTACAGCCGGGGGACCTGGTGATAACGCTGGGCTGCGGCGATATTTACAAGGCAGCCGACAGGATAATCGAAATTCTAAGGGATAAATAAGGAGCACAAATGTTTGAACTGAAAAAGACCGAGGGACGCGCGCGCCGGGGCGTATTCAACACCCCGCACGGCGCGATAGAAACGCCGTTCTTCATGAACGTAGGCACCGCCGCAGCGATAAAGGGCGGCATTTCCTCCATCGACCTGAAGGGGCTGAAAACGCAGGTGGAGCTGTGCAACACCTACCACCTGCACCTGCGCCCCGGCGACGACGTCATCTACAAGCTGGGCGGACTCCACAAGTTCATGAACTGGGACAAGCCCATACTTACAGACAGCGGCGGATTCCAGGTTTTCTCGCTGTCGAAGCTCCGCAAGATAAAGGAGGAGGGCGTGTATTTCGCCAGCCACATCGACGGAAAGCGCCTGTTCATCGGTCCGGAGGAGAGCATGCAGATACAGTCGCACCTTGCCTCCACCATCGCGATGGCGTTCGACGAGTGTATCGAGAACCCCGCTCCGAGGGACTACGTCCAGCGCTCCGTGGAGCGCACCACGCGCTGGCTCCAGCGCTGCAGGGACGAGATGGCACGGCTGAACTCCCTGCCGGAAACCATCAATAAGCAGCAGCTGCTGTTCGGAATAAACCAGGGCGGCACCTACGACGATATCCGCGTTGCGCACATGCAGACCATCTCCGAGATGGACATGGACGGCTACGCCATCGGCGGTCTGGCGGTAGGCGAGCCTACCGAGGAGATGTACCACATTCTGGACGTGGTGCTGCCGCACGCGCCGGTCAACAAGCCGCGCTACCTGATGGGTGTGGGAACTCCGTCGAATATCATCGAGGGAGTGTACCGCGGCGTGGACATGTTCGACTGCGTAATGCCCAGCCGCAACGCCCGCCACGCTACCATCTTCACCTGGGACGGCATAATGCACGCCACCAACAAGTGCTACGAGCTGGACGAGCGTCCGCTCGACCCGAAGTGCGACTGCCCCACCTGCCGCAATTTCAGCCGCGCGTATATCCGCCACCTCTTTAAGGCGGGAGAGCAGCTCGGCGGACGGCTTGCGGTGCAGCACAACCTGTATTTCTACAACACGCTGATGGAGAAGATCCGCGAGGCACTTGATGAGGGCAGGTTCGAGGAATTCCGCAAAGAGTACTCGCAGCGGCTCGCGACGCTGGTGGATAAGGTGAAGTGATATGAAGCTTATCAGCATTGGTTTCGGAAACTCGGTCAACGCCGACCGCATAGTCGCCGTGGTAAGCCCGGAGGCCGCCCCGGTGAAGCGCATAGTGCAGCTCGCCAAGGACAGCGGCACCGCAATAGACGCCACCTGCGGACGGCGCACCCGCTCCGTCATAATCTGCGACAGCGGGCATGTCGTGATGTCCGCGCAGACCCCGGAAACACTCGCCGGAAAGACCGCAAAGTCCGACGCGGACGTACCCGGCGAAGAACCGGAAGAATAAATCAACAGGAGATTTCAACATGGAAAAGGGATTGCTTTTTGTAGTATCAGCGCCGGCAGGCTGCGGAAAGGACACCATTCTTGAGCAGCTGTTCAAGGTGACGGAAAACGTCGGATACTCTGTATCCGCGACCAGCCGCGCCCCGAGAGAGGGCGAGGTGGACGGTGTGCACTACCACTTCCGCACCCGGGAGCAGTTCGAGCAGATGATAAACAACGGCGAGGTCCTAGAGTACACCGAGTATTGCGGGAACTACTACGGAACGCCCCGCAAGGCGGTCGAGGACATGCTAAGCGCCGGCAAGGACGTTATCCTCAAAATCGAGGTGGAGGGCGCGATGAACATCAGGCGCCTGTTCCCGGAGTGCTGCCTGGTTTTCATACTCCCGCCGTCCATGCAGGAGCTTGAGCGCCGCCTTAGAAAGCGCGGCACCGAAACCGAGGAGAAGATACTCGAACGCACTGCCCAGGCGCGCGAGGAGCTGAAATTCGCCGAGAATTACGACTACCTCATCGTCAACGGAGCGCTCGAAAAGGCAGTCGACGACCTTAAGGCGGTCATCACCGGGGAGAAGCTCCGCAAATCCCGCCAGATGCCGCTGCTGGAGCAGCTCCGCGCTGAATGACAGAGGCAGTCCGGGCGGCGGTCGAGGGAACCGCGTACAGCTTCGACGCGCTGTTCACCTACCTCGTCCCCGAGGAGCTGTGCGGCAGGATATCCGCCGGAATGCGCGTCGTAGTGCCGTTCGGCAGGGGGAACCGCAGCCGTATCGCGCTGGTTTTCGCGGTGGAGCCGGTTCCCGCCGACCGCTCCAAGCTGAAATACGTCAGTTCCATCGCGGACAGCGAGCCTGTCATTTCCCCGGAAATGACAGGGCTGTGCAGGTGGATACGCGACAATACGTTCTGCACCTACTTCGACGCGTTCCGCGCGATACTCCCGCCGGGGCTTAGCTACACGCTCCAGACCCGCTACGAGCCGGTCAACGGCTTCAATGGAATGCTCCCCGCGGACGAGCAGTCGCTGCTGGAGCGCATTTCACAGCTCCGCGAGAAGTACAGCCCGCTCCCGGAGGACAAGCCGCTGCTGAAGGCGCTCCGGGAAGCGGGCGCGGTCAGGGAATCCGAGCTGCTCAAGCGCCGCGTCGGCGATGAAACCACCATGATGGTGAAGCTCGCGGAACCTCCGGAAACGCCGGAGGGCGTTCAGCCTCCGAAGCTGACCCCCAAGCAGAAGCAGGTGCTGGAGTTCCTGGAGGAGAACAGCGCGGCGTCCATTCATGAGGTGTGCTACGCGCTGAACATCACTGCGGCGGTCGTGAAGCGGCTGGTGGACAAGGGGCTGCTGGAGGAGTACGAATACCAGGTGTTCCGACTGGAGAACACCGAGGGGAAGTCGGAAAGCCCGTCGGATATCGTGTTCTCGCCGAAGCAGCAGGAGGTTTTCAGCGGTCTGCTGAAGCTGATGAACGACGACGCTCCCAGGTGCGCATTGCTCCGTGGAGTGACCGGAAGCGGCAAGACCTCCGTGTTCATACGGCTCATCGACGAAGCCGTGAAGCAGGGAAAGACCGCGATAATGCTGGTCCCGGAGATATCGCTGACCCCGCAGATGGTGGGGAAGTTCCGTCGGCTTTTCGGGGACGACGTGGCGATACTCCACAGCAGCCTTTCCCTGGGGGAGCGCGCGGACGAGTACACGCGCATAAAGACCGGCAGGGCGCATATCGTGGTAGGGACCCGCAGCGCGGTTTTCGCGCCGGTGAAGAACCTCGGCATAATCGTCATCGACGAGGAGGGCGAGGGCACCTACAAATCCGAGAGCGCTCCGCGCTACCACGCCCGGGACGTCGCGAAGCAGCGCTGCTTCTATCATAACGCGTTCCTGCTGCTGGCGTCGGCGACCCCGTCGCTTGAGAGCTACTACAACGCGAAGATCGGGCGCTACAGCCTGTTCGAGTTGGACGAGCGATACAACAACGCAGTCCTGCCGGACGTCTACATCGTGGATATGCGCATCGAGCAGCAGAACGGCAACCACTCCGCGTTCAGCATGCCGCTCATCGAGGAAATGCGGAAGAACCTGGAAAACGGCGAGCAGTCGATACTGCTTCTGAACCGCCGGGGCTACCACACCAGCGTCCGCTGCTCGAGCTGCGGAAAGGCGATAGAGTGCCCGAACTGCGCGCTCCCGCTGACCTACCACAAGGCGAACGGCACAGTGGTGTGCCACTACTGCGGCTACAGCCACGCGCTGACTTCTGTCTGCCCGGCGTGCGGGGGACACTTCCTGACGATGAAGGGCACCGGCACGCAGCGCATAGAGGACGAGATATCCGGGATATTCCCGAGGGCGCGGATACTCCGCATGGACGCGGACACCACCGCCGCGAAGAACGCGTTCGAGAGCAAGTTCCGGGCGTTCGCGGCGGGGGAGTACGACATCATCGTCGGCACGCAGATGATAGCGAAGGGTCTGGATTTTCCGAACGTCACGCTCGTTGGAGTGCTGAAAACGGACAACAGCCTTTACGCCGGGGACTTCCGCGCCTACGAGCGGACGTTCTCGCTGATAACCCAGGTAGTCGGGCGCGGAGGGCGCGGAGGCAAGCGGGGCAGGGCGCTGATACAGACGTTCACCCCAGACCACTATGTTCTGAACCTCGCTGCCAGCCAGAACTACCCGGCGTTTTACAAAGAGGAAATTGAGCTGCGGGAGGCTATGCTCTACCCGCCGTTCTGCGATATGATAGTGGTGGGGTTCACCTCGCTTGTGGATAAGGACTGCAGCGTCGCGGCGCTGCGTTTCCGCGACATGCTGGAGCGGCGCTGGCAGGCGGATTACAGCGATATCCCGCTGCGGGTGCTGGGACCCGCGCGGTACGTCGTGAGCAAGGTCAACGGGAGGTTCCGCTGGCGGCTGATACTTAAGTGCCGCAACTCCCCCCGCCTGCGCGAGCTGATGGAGCTTACGCTGAAAGAGGCCGGCGCCGATAAGGCGTTCGGCAGGGTTACATTCTTCGCGGACATGAACGGTGATCCGTGACAACTGAAAGGACGAACAGAAATGGCATTAAGGCAGATCGTAAAATTCGGCGATGATATCCTGCGCAAAAAAAGCAGACCCGTGACGAGCTTTGACGAGCGTCTGTGGACGCTCCTGGACGACATGGCGGAAACCATGCACTCCAAGGACGGAGCAGGTCTTGCGGCGGTGCAGGTCGGGGTGCTCCGGAGGGTGGTCGTCATCGACGTCCACGACGAGCACGGGGTCATCGAGCTGATAAATCCCGAGATAGTTTCCGCCGAGGGGACCCAGACCGGGAACGAGGGCTGCCTTTCCGCGCCGAACCTCTGGGAGGAGGTGGAGCGCCCCAACGTTGTCACCGTAAAGGCTCTCGACCGTCACGGGAAAGAGTTCACGCTGACCGGCAGCGCTTTGCTTGCGAGGGCGTTCTGCCACGAACTGGACCACCTCGACGGCGTGCTGTTCATCGACCATGTTAAGCAGGCTCCCGAGCACCGGGACGTAACGCAGAAGTAACAGGAGGCAGAAATGGCAGTACTTGACATATTACAGTTCGGGAACGACATTCTGCGCCAGAAAAGCGAGGAGGTCACCGATTTCAGCGAGGAGCTGTGGGAGCTTCTCGACGACATGGCGGACACCATGTACGAAGCGGGGGGCGTAGGTCTTGCCGCGCCGCAGGTTGGCGTATTGAAGCGCGTCGTAGTCATCGACGTGGACGACGACCACGGTCTGCTGGAACTGATAAATCCCGTGATAGTCGCGATAAAGGGAAAACAGCGGGAGCCGGAGGGCTGCCTTTCCTACCCTGGAAAGAGCGGCTACGTCGAGCGCCCCGCAAAGGTGAAGATAAAGGCGCAGGACCGCTACGGCAGACGTAAGACCTATGTAGGCTCGGGGCTGCTGGCGCGGGCATTCTGCCACGAAACCGACCACCTCAACGGCATACTGTATTCCGACAAGGTGGACGAATGGGAGGACGAAGAATGAAACTGGTATTTATGGGGACCCCGGTGTACGCGCTGTCCTGCCTGGAAGCGCTCATCGCCGCAGGTCACGAGATAGCTGCGGTATTCACCCAGCCCGACAAGCCGAAGAACCGCGGCAAGCAGATACAGATGACTCCGGTGAAGGAGCTGGCGCTGAAGCACGATATCCCGGTATATCAGCCGCTTAGCCTGCGAAAGGGCGAGGACGCCGAAAAGTCCCTGGAGGTGCTTAAGGAGCTGGCTCCGGACTGTATCGTTGTCGTAGCCTACGGGCAGATACTCCCGGAGAGCATTCTGGAGCTGCCGAAGTACGGCTGTATCAACGTCCACGCTTCGCTGCTGCCGATGTACCGCGGAGCGGCTCCGATACAGCGCTGCATACAGTATGGCGAGAAGAAGTCCGGCGTGACCACTATGTACATGGCGAAAGGTCTGGACACCGGCGACATGATACTGAAGGACGAGCTTGATATCCCAGAAACCATGACCGGCTCGGAGCTCCACGACAGGCTCGCGGAGATGGGCGGCAGGCTCATCGTGCGCACCCTGGAGGAGGTACAGGCGGGGACTGCTCCGCGTATCCCGCAGGAGGGCGACACCTGCTACGCCAGCATGATAACCAAGGAGGAGCTGAAGCTCGATTTCACAAAGCCCGCCGTGCAGGTGCGTGACTTTATCCGCGCGATGTCCGCGGCTCCCTGCGCCTACACGATGTTCGACGGAAAGCGTCTGAAAATCTACAACGCCGTCCTGGCGGGGAATGCCTCCGGGACGTCGGCGAAGCCCGGCGAGGTCGTGGACCCGGACAGCTTCACGGTCGCATGCGGCGACGGCGCGGTGAGCTTCACCGAGGTACAGCCCGAGGGCGGAAAGCGCATGGACGTCCAGGCGTTCCTGCGCGGAAAAAAGCCCGCGAAAGGCTCCGTTCTGGGATAATCCCGCCGCTTTTACGCACCATAACAACACCATCAGAACAGGAGGTAATTTATGGTACAATTACTGATATCGACAGCAGGTCACGCGTCCCGCGCGCACTTTTTCAGCATGAGCTACACGACTGCGTATTTGCTGTGTATCCTGGCGTTCATTTTCGCCATGATATGCTCGATAAATGTCAAAACGACATTTAACAAGTACGCTAAGATAGGCAGCCGGAGAGGGCTGACTGCGGCGCAGGCTGCGCGGCAGATACTCGACCGCAACGGGCTTTACAACGTCCAGATACAGCGTATCTCCGGAAATCTCACCGATAATTTCAACCCGAAAACCAACATCGTGTCGCTGTCCGACAGCGTCTACGACAGCACCTCCCTCGCGGCGATAGGCGTCGCGGCGCACGAGTGCGGCCACGCCGTCCAGCATGCCACAGGGTACGTCCCGAATGCGATACGCTCGGCGGTGTTCCCGATAGCCAGGATAGGCTCCACGATGTACTTCTATGTGTTCCTGCTGGGGCTGATATTCAGCTTCGAGCCGCTGGTGGACATCGGTATAATCATGTTCGCGTTCGTCGTGCTGTTCCAGCTGGTGACGCTCCCGGTGGAGTTCAACGCCAGCCGCCGCGCGATGCTGACCATAAGCAGCGAGGGGCTGCTCGAACAGGACGAGCTTTACGGCGCACGCCGTACCCTCACCGCAGCCGCAATGACCTACGTTGCGAGCCTTGCCGTGTCGGTAACGCAGCTGCTTAGAATGCTCGCTTCCCGCAACAGAAGATAATATAAGGAGGGCTGGCAATGGCTGACCCACGGCTGACAGTCGTTAAAATGCTGATGAAGATGGACAGCAGCGAGGCGTATTCCAACCTGCTGCTGGACCACGTTTTCTCCGAGAGCGACCTCTCCGAGCGCGACAAGGCGTTCGCGGCGGCGCTGTTCTACGGAGTCCTCGAGCGCAGGCTCACCCTGGACTATATCATTGCGAAGAACTCGAAGATACCGTTCGAAAAGCTCGACCCGGCGGCGGTGGCGATACTCCGCGCCGGGCTGTACCAGCTGCTGTACATGGATTCCGTGCCGGACAGCGCCGCAGTCAACGAGAGCGTCAAGCTCTGCAAGAAGCTGAAATGCTTCTCGGCGCAGGGGTTCGTCAACGGAATGCTCCGCAGCTTCATTCGCGGCGGCAAGAAGATAAGCTACATGGGACTGGAGCCGGAGAAGCGGCTCTCGGTGGAGTACTCCTGCCCGGAGTGGCTGACCGCGAAGCTCATCAGCGAGTACGGCACGGAATTCGCCGTGAAAGCGCTGAAAGCCTCGGTCGGACGTCCCCCGGTCTACGCAAGGGTCAACACGCTCAAAACTACCACCGAAAAGCTCCTCGCAGAGCTTGCTAAACATAAGATAAAGGCAGTGCCCTATCCCGGGCTTGAGAACTGCATAAAGCTGGAAAAGCCCGGCGACATCGAGAAATGCGCGCCGTTCCGGCAGGGACTGTTCCATGTGCAGGACATCTCGTCGCAGCTCTGCTGCCTGACGCTGCGCCCGGTGGTCAACGAAACCGTCCTGGACGTCTGCGCGGCTCCCGGCGGGAAGAGCTTCACCCTCGCGGAGCTGATGGGCAACAACGGCAGTCTGTACAGCATGGACCTCCACGACATGCGCGTCGGGCTCATCGAGGACGGCGCCGCGCGGCTCGGGATAAAGATACTTACCGCCATGCAGAACGACGCGTCGAAGTTCAACGGGCAGCTCCCGCAGGCGGACAGGGTGCTGTGCGATGTGCCATGCTCCGGTCTGGGAGTTATCCGCCGCAAGCCGGAGATAAAATTCAAATCCCCGGAGGACTTCGCCGGACTGCCGGAGATACAGTATCAGATACTGGAAACCTCCGCCCGGTACGTCAAGCCCGGCGGGACGCTGGTCTACTCCACCTGCACGCTCTCCCGCGCGGAGAACGACGACGTAGCGAAGCGCTTCGCGGCGGCGCACCCGGAGTTCCTGCCGATAGTGCAGCCGGTGCCCTACGCCGGTGCGGCGGGGGAGCCTATGCGCACCTACTGCCCGGACGAGAACGGCGGTGACGGATTCTTCACGGCGGCGTTCCGCAGAGTGAAGTAACATATCACGAAATCAGAAAGGCTGAAAAATTTGGACGAGCTTGAAAAGATAGATATACTTTCGCTGACTAAAGAGGAACTCACCCGGCAGATAACCGAGATGGGCGAAAAGGCGTTCCGCGCGAAGCAGATTTACGACTGGCTGCATGTAAAGAAAATCAGCGATTTTTCGCAGATGAGCAATATTTCTGCACAATTTCGCGAGGAGTTATCAAGAAAATTTTGTCTAAAACGCCTAATTATTAAGAAAAAGCTTGTATCTGCCCTTGATAATACGGTAAAATATCTCTATGGGCTTCCGGACGGCGAGGCCGTGGAAACGGTGCTGATGGAATACAAGCACGGCAACAGCCTGTGTATTTCCACGCAGGTGGGCTGCCGAATGGGCTGCCGGTTCTGCGCGAGCACGATCGCGGGATTCGTGCGGCACCTGCTCCCGAGCGAGATGCTGCTCCAGGTCTACGAAACCGAGCGCGACAGCGGCAGGCACGTTGACAGCATAGTGCTGATGGGCATCGGCGAGCCGCTGGATAACTACGACAACGTGATGAAGTTCCTCACGCTGATGAACAGCGAGGGCGACGGAATGAGCCTGCGGCACATTTCGCTGTCGACCTGCGGCGTAGTCCCGAGGATTTACGACCTGGCGGAGCTTCACACAGGGCTGACGCTCTCGATATCGCTCCACGCGGCGACGGACGAGCGCCGCAGCGAGATAATGCCCATCAACAGGAAATACCACCTCGACGAGCTGATGAAAGCCTGCCGCCACTACTTCGCAAAGACCGGGCGGCGTATCAGCTTCGAGTACTCCCTCATCGAGGGCGTGAACGATACCGAGCAGGCGGCGCAGGAGCTGATAAACCTCCTCGGCGGCATGACCTGCCATGTGAACCTGATACCGATAAACGAGATACGGGAGCGCGACTTCCGCAAGAGCCGCTCTGTGGAGCGGTTCCAGAAGCGGCTGTGCGACGCGGGGATAAACGCGACGGTACGCCGCACCCTCGGCGCGGATATCAGCGCGGCGTGCGGTCAGCTCCGGCGGGACGGCGGCATGAAGGACCAGGGCGGTCAGCCGGAAGAGCAGAAAACAGGCGGTGACACATGAAAATTTTCAGCAAGACAGATATAGGGCTGCTGCGCGACGAGAATCAGGACTGCGTGTGGAGCGCGAAGCTCTCCGACGGAGCCTGCGCGGCGGTGCTCTGCGACGGAATGGGCGGCGAAACCCACGGCGGGCTTGCGAGCAGGATAGCAGTGGACGTCATTTCGAAGCGCATTCTCGGGACGTTCTCCGAGATGATGAACCGGAACTCCGTGCGGAACCTGCTGATAACCGCAGTATCCGCAGCTAACAGCGCGGTAGTCGACGCGGCGAGCAGCGAGCCGGAGGGCGCCGTGATGGGCACGACCTGCGTAGCGGCGATAGTTTCCGGCGGCAGGGCGTACATCGTGAATGTCGGGGACAGCAGGTGCTACCACCTGTTCACAAGCGAGGACAGCGAGTGCATTCAGCAGGTGACGAAGGACCACTCCCACGTCCGCGACCTCATCGACCGCGGCGAGATAACCGAGGAGCAGGCGAAGCTCCACCCTGACCGCAACAAGATAACCCGCGCGATAGGCGCCGAGGAGATGGTCACCCCGGACTACTTCGAGCTGGAGCTTGCGGAGGGCGACATGCTGCTGCTGTGCTCGGACGGGCTTTCCTCCTACGGCGACGACATGGATATCCTCGACATCTGCTTCGAGTACAGACCGGAGGATATCTGCGGAAAACTGGTGGATTACGCCAACGGCAACGGTGGTCACGACAACATCTCCGTGGCGCTCGCCGCAGTGTGATTGTTACAGTTTGATTACAAATTATGTGAATCTGTTGACATTTCAGGGGCTTATATGGTATTATATAATAAGTCACTGGATAAATAATTACAGCGCCTGCCGCTTCCATACGGCGCAGGGGCTTTTAACATAATGTATGGAGAAATGGCGGAGCATATATGGACAGTAATATCGGAAAGAAGCTCGACGGCAGATACGAGCTGCTGGAGCTTATCGGCGTCGGGGGAATGGCGGACATCTACCGCGCCCGCGACCTTGTTGAGGACCGCATTGTTGCTGTAAAGATACTTAAGACCGAGTTTGCGGGCAGCGATGAGTTCCTGCGCCGTTTCCGGAACGAATCTAAGGCGATCGCGCTTCTCTCTCACCCGAACATCGTGAAGATCTACGACGTAGGCTTCACCGACAAGGTGCAGTTCATCGTAATGGAGTACGTCGACGGCATAACGCTGACCGACTACATCGAGCAGCAGGGCGTGCTGAAATGGCGCGACGCAGTGCACTTCACCGTGCAGATACTTAGGGCGCTCCAGCATGCGCACGACCGCGGGATAGTCCACCGCGACATAAAGTCCAGCAACGTTATGCTGCTTAGCGACGGCACGATAAAGGTCATGGATTTCGGCATCGCGCGGTTCAACCGCGAGAACAACAAGACCGTTTCCGAAAAGACCATCGGCTCCGTTCACTACATCAGCCCGGAGCAGGCGCGCGGCGACATCACCGACGAGCGCAGCGACATCTACTCCGTTGGCGTGGCGCTGTA
>CAKSHG010000048.1 GCA_934456315.1 uncultured Oscillospiraceae bacterium
CCGTTGGAGCGCGCCTGCTTTTCCTCCTTGTGGACGAAGGGCTGACCCGCGCCGTTGATACAGCCGCCGGGGCACGCCATGACCTCCACGAAGTCGAAATGCTCGCCCGCCCTTATGCGCTGAATGAGCTTTTCAGCATTTCCAAGCCCGCTGACAACGCCGATGTGGAGCTTCCTGTCGCCGTAGGGGATTTCGACCTCCTTGACGCCGTCCAGTCCGCGCACTGCCTGGTACATTATGCCGCTGCCGCGCTTGTTGTCGGAAATGCGGCGGAGCACTGCCTCGGTAACGCCGCCGGTGGTGCCGAAGATGACTCCCGCGCCCGCCATCGTGCCGAAAGGCATGTCGACAGCCTCGGGGTGGATACTTGTGAGCTGAATTCCGGATTCCTTGACCATCTGGACGAACTCCTGGGTAGTCAGGACGTAGTCAACCATCTGGGTGCCGTCAGCCGCGCGGAATTCTTCGCGGAGTGCCTCGCGCTTCTTGGCGGTGCAGGGCATGAGCGCGATGTGGACGTGCTTCTTAGGCTCCTCCCGGAACTGCTCGCGGATAACCGCCGCGAACATCTGCATGGGTGATTTGCAGCTTGAAACGTGCTCCATCAGGTCGGGGTGCCTGGTTTCAGCGTAGCGGACCCACGCCGGGCAGCAGGAGCTGAACAGCGGCAGGTCGTTTCCGGCGGTGACGTGCTCCAGCAGCTCTGCGGATTCCTCCATAACGGTTAGGTCTGCGGCGGTGGAGGTATCGTATATCTCGTCGAATCCCATTCTGCGGAGCGCTGCAACGACCAGTCCCATTGTGTTCTGACCGTCCTTCAGCCCCAGTTCGCTGCCGATAGCTACGCGGACTGCGGGGGCTATCTGGATAGTCACCATGGTGTCCTTGTCGGAGAGTGCCTTCCAGACGTCTGCGATGTTGTTCTTCACAACAATGGCGCCGGTGGGACAGACAGCGGCGCACTGACCGCAGCCAACGCAGTCGGTTTCGCCGATGGGTTTGTGGAACGCAGTGCCGACTACCATTCGGGAGCCGCGGTTCATGAAGTCGATGACGCCGACGTTCTGTATCTCGTTGCAGGTGCGCACGCAGTCGCCGCAGAGAATGCACTTGTGGTGGTCTATCGTAATGCAGGGGGAACTGTCGTCAACATCGGGCTTCGGCGCGGAGTTCGGGAAACGTACTCCCTCAATGTGGAAGCGCCTTGCGATGTCCTGGAGCTTGCACTTCTCGTTGTTGTCGCAGGTGGTGCAGTCGCGGCAGTGGTTTGCGAGCAGCAGCTCGAGTATCACCTTGCGGTATTTGCGCAGGCGCTCGGTGTTGGTGCGTATCTCCATGCCGGGCTTGGGCGGGGTGGAGCAGGAAGCGTGGAGGGTCCCCCACTGGTCCTCGACCATGCACATACGGCAGGCGCCGTATGTCGACAGCTCTGAATGATAGCAGAACGTGGGCATTTTTATGCCGACCTTCTGGATAAGCGCCAACAGGTTCTTTTCGCCGTTTATCTCAACGGGGATACCGTCGATGGTCATATATCTGTTCATGTCCATTTCACTTCACCTCTATCGCATGGAACGGGCAGGTGGAAACGCACGCTCCGCACTTGATACACTTGCTCTGGTCGATGACGAACGGCGACTTTATCACGCCGCTTATCGCGCCGACGGGACAGCCGCGCGAGCACTTGGAGCAGCCCTTGCACTTGTCAGGCTGTATCTCAATGCGCTTTAGCTTCTGACAGACTCCGGCAGGGCAGCGCTTCTCGAAGATGTGCGCCTCGTATTCGTCGCGGAAGTTCTTTATCGTGCTGACCACCGGGGAAGCTGCGGACTTGCCCAGACCGCACAGCGCCGTTGCGGAGATGGTTTCCGCAAGCTCAAGCAGGAGGTCGATATCCCCCGGCTCGCCGTTTCCTGCGACTATCCGCTCGAGTATCTCAAGCATGCGCTTGGTGCCCTCGCGGCAGGGTACGCACTTTCCGCAGGATTCGTTCTGCGTGAAGTTCATGAAGAACCTCGCGACCTCCACCATGCAGGTCTTGTCGTTCATGACGACCAGACCGCCGGAGCCGATCATCGCGCCGGCTTTCTTGACGGAGTCGAAGTCGAGGGGCAGGTCGAGGTCCTTTTCGGTCAGCGTTCCGCCGGAGGGTCCTCCTATCTGGACCGCCTTGAACTTCCCGCCGCCGCGGATACCTCCGCCGACGTCGTAGATGACTTCGCGGAGGGTAGTTCCCATCGGTACTTCGATAAGACCAGTGTTCTCGATGTCGCCGGTTATCGCGAACGCCTTTGTTCCGGGGCTTTTCTCAACGCCGATCCCCTTGAACCAGTCGGCTCCGCGCAGAATTATCGAAGGCACGTTGGCGTAGGTTTCAACGTTGTTGAGGACTGTCGGGTTGTCGAACAGACCATGTTCAACGGTGCGTGGAGGCTTTACGCGGGGCATACCGCGCTTGCCCTCGATGGAGGCGGTCAGGGCGCTGCCCTCGCCGCATACGAACGCGCCGGCACCGCGGTTGATGTGAAGCTCGAAATCGAATCCGCTGCCGAGGATATTCTTACCCAGCAGACCTATCTCCTTGGCCTGCGCGATAGCAGTTTTCAGTCGCTCGACCGCAAGGGGGTACTCCGCGCGGACGTATATGTAGCCCTCAGTGGCTCCGCAGGCTGCGCCTGCTATCATCATGCCCTCGAGCATGCGGTGCGGGTCACCCTCCATGATGCTTCTGTCCATGAAGGCTCCGGGGTCGCCCTCGTCGCCGTTGCAGACAACGTACTTCTGGGAAGCGCCCTGGCGCTTTACCTGCGCCCACTTCCTGCCTGCGGGGAATCCTCCGCCGCCGCGTCCGCGCAGCCCGGATTCGCTGACCTCCTCGATGACCTCGTCGGGGGTCATGTCGAACAGCGCCTTTTCGAACGCAGAATAGCCGCCCTGGGAGATGTATTCCTTAACGGAGAGGGAGTCGATATGTCCGCAGTGCTCCAGCACGACGCGGGTCTGCTTCTTGTAGAACGGTATCTCCTCCTGGGTCTTGTAGACCTCGCCGTTCTTCTGGAACGCGAGCCGCTCGATGTGCTCGCCGTTCATGATGGTCTTTTCAACTATCTCGTCGCAGTCGTCGACCTTTACCTTGGTGTAGAGCCAGCCCTCCGGCTCGATACGCACCAGCGGGCCTCTCTCGCAGAATCCGTGGCAGCCGCTCTTTTTAAGGGCAACGCCGTCAGATTCCGGCTCGTGCTCAAGCTCCACGGCGCAGTGTATCCCCTTGGCTTCTATCAGCTCGCGGAGCCTTGCGTAGATATTCAGCGAGCCGCTGGAAACGCAGCCGGTGCCCGCGCAGACGAGAATTTTCCTCTTGTATGCATTGTAAGCCTTGACGCAGTCCTCGCGGAATGCCCTGAGCTCCTGTCTGTCCTTTAACATTCGCCGTCCTCCTTCAGTTTTTTCAGGATAGCGGAAGCCTTGTCCGGGGTCATTTCCGCGTGAACGTGGTCGTTGACCGTGATGACCGGGGCAAGTCCGCATGCGCCGAGGCAGGAAACGGTTTCGACGGTGAACATCAGGTCGTCAGTGGTCTTTTTGGATTCGGATAGCCCGAGCTCCTCGCGGAGCCTTGCAAGGATAGGCGGGGACTGTCTGACATGACAGGCGGTGCCGTCGCATACCTTGATAACGAACTTTCCCTTTGGCTCGAGCGAGAAATTCTCGTAGAACGTAGCCACGCTGAAAAGCCGCGCCTCTCCCACGCCGAGCCGCTTTGCGATGTGCGGGAACACCTCTTTCGGCAGGTAGCGGTAGTGCTCCTGGACTCCCTGTAGGATAGAAATGATGTTCTTTTCCTCGCAGCCGATGCCGTCGATGATCTTGTCGACATCGTCAAGCTGAATGGTACTTTGCATTAGATCGTTCCTCCTTCGGTTTAGTGCGGAAATAAACGGTTTCTCTGCCAGACTCTGCTATTATTCCGTTGATACGACGGAAACTTTGAACAGAGGTAAAAAACTTTTGTTAAGCATTACTATAATTTTAACACAACATCTGCTGATTTGGTATTGCTTAACTGATATAGTACCATGCTTATTTAGCATATTGGCACATCAGCCGAAGTTAACAATTCTCTTTTGTGCATTATCCACCAAAACAAAAGAGCCGCCCGGACCAAGCCGGACAGCTCCGCAATATTCATATGTTTATTCAGCGGAAAGTATCGTGCCGCCGCCGACGACGATATCCCCGAGGTAGAGCACCACTGCCTGACCTGCGGTGACAGCTCTCTGCGGCTTTTCGAACTCAACGTGGACGACGCCGTCAGCGCTGGCGTGAACCGTCGCTGCGGCTTCTCTGCCGTTGTAGCGCGTCCGAGCGGTGACCTCCACCGGCTCGGAGGGAGCGTGCTCCCAGAGGATCCAGTTGAAATCCCCGGCGGTAAGGTGGCTGGAATACAGCCCCTCCTCGCGGGAAAGGGTGACGGTGTTGCGCTGCATATCCTTCGCGCAGACGTACATACGCTCGCCGAAGCCCACGCCAAGCCCCTTGCGCTGACCTATCGTGTACCTGATTATGCCGGAGTGCTCGCCGATGACGTTGCCGTCTGTGTCGAGGAACGCTCCGTGCGGGTAGGTCTTTCCGGTGCGCATTCTGATGAACTCCGCGTAGTCACCGTCGGGAACGAAGCAGATATCCTGGCTGTCGTGCTTGTGGGCGTTCAGTAACCCCAGCTTTTCGGCGAAGGCGCGCACCTCGTCCTTGCTGGCGAAGTCACCCAGCGGGAAGATCGTGTGGGAAAGCTGCTCCTGCGACATCGAGTAGAGGACGTAGCTCTGATCCTTGGCGAGATTTTTCGCCTTTTTCAGCACCCACCTGCCGTATTCCGGGAGGAACTCCGTCCGGGCGTAATGTCCGGTGACGATGTACTCGCAGCCCAGCGCGCGGCCGCGCTGATACAGCAGCTCGAACTTCATGTAGCGGTTGCAGTCGATACAGGGATTAGGTGTCAGCCCGTTCTCGTAGGCGCTGATGAACCTCCCCACGACGTCCCGCTCGAATTCGTCCACGAAATTGAAAACGTAGAACTTCATGCCCATCGAGTAGGCTGCGTTCCGCGCGTCCTCGGCGTCGTCGGCGGTGCAGCAGGACTTCTCGGTGCAGGCGCAGTCGGCGTTGTTTCGCAGCTTCATCGTGACGCCGATACAGTCGTAGCCGCGCTGTACCATCAGCGCCGCCGCTACCGAGCTGTCAACGCCTCCGCTCATCGCGATGAGCGCGGTAGGCTTGTCCGTCATTCGCCGAGCCTCAGCATTTCATCTATGCAGTGCTTAGCCGCAAGGCGCTCCTGTTCCTCGATGTTGATTTCGAAACCGTCGCGGCCCTCGAGAGTGTGCAGTACGTCTGCGATGGTGGTGACCTTCATGTTGTGGCACACGCAGTCCTTGGAGAGCGGGAAGAACAGCTTTTCGGGGTGGTCGATGCCGAGGTGCTGTACGATGCTGTTTTCGGTGCCGATGATGAATTCCCTGGCGTCGCTCTTTGCGGCGTAGGCCATTATTTCTGTGGTGCTTCCGGTGAAGTCGGCGAGGTCAACTATTTCAGGGCGGCACTCCGGGTGGACGAGCAGCAGGGCGTCCGGGTGGAGCTTCTTTGCTGCGCGGACGTCAGCGGCGGTGAGCTTCGCGTGGGTGGGGCAGCCGCCGTGAATGAGCTGTATCTCCTTTTCAGGGACCTGCTTCTTTACGAAGTCGCCGAGGTTGCAGTCGGGGATAAACAGTATCTTATCCGCGTCGAGCTTCCTGATTATCTTGACGGCGGAGGAGGAGGTCACGCAGACATCGGAGAGGGTCTTGAGCGCAGCAGTGGTGTTTATGTAGGCAACGACCTTGTGGTCGGGGTACATCTGCTTTAGCTGGGTGAGCATGTCGACGTCGAGCTGCTCCGCCATGGGACAGCCGGCTTCCTCGCGGGGGATAAGTACGCGCTTTTCCGGCGAGAGTATCTTGACGGTTTCCGCCATGAAGCGGACGCCGCACATCATGACTGTCGCGCTGGGAGCCTTTGCGGCTTTCTGCGCAAGCCCGAAGGAATCGCCGACGAAATCAGCGACTTCAAGTATGTCGTGGGTCTGATAGCAGTGCGCCAGGATACAGACGTCCTTTTCCTTCTTGAGCTCGATTATCCTTTTCTGAATGTCGTTAAGCATATGTTTCTCCTCCCGGAAAGCGGCAGGTCGCCTTGCCGCGTCCATTGTATTATATCGAGTAGTCGCCGCCGGTGGTATTGTCGATGATATCCTGTAGGGTAACGCTGTCGAGGTAGTTGTTTATCGCCTTGTAAAGCCCCTCCCAGACGGGCAGGGTGATACACTCCGACGCACGCGGACACTCGTTCACGGGGTATTGCAGGCAGGTCACGGGGCAGAGGTTGCCCTCGGTGACGCGCAGTATCTCGCCTACGGTGTACTGGTCGGGAGTCTTGGACAGCGCGTAGCCGCCCTGATAGCCGCGGTTGGTGCGGAGCAGTCCCGCCTTGTTAAGCAGAGGGACGATCTGCTCCAGGTATTTTTTGGATATATCCTGACGATCAGCGATATCTTTTAAAGCGATGAATCCGTCCGAGCGGTGGATAGCGAGGTCGAGCATCATTCTAAGCGCGTAGCGCCCTTTGGTAGAAATTTTCAATTTAAAGCCCCTTTCAAGCCGTGAAACGTTCCGGGGCATACTTTTCCCCGGGTTATATCATAATTATACCATAGGTTTAGTAGGTTTTCAAGGGGGTAACGAAAATTTTTTTGACCTCTCTGAAATTATACACGTTAAAGCAAAGTTTGTCAAGAAAACAAAAAAGCGCACAAAAATGTACGCTTTCAGCCTTGACAAATATCCCAGCCGGGGAGCCTGCGCCAGTGTTCTGGCGTGACGACGCTTGCGGTAGCAGGCGAATCCCGGAAGTAGAGCGTGTATCCGACCCGCGGTGTTTCGTAGCCCAGGAACGAAATAGTCCTGCCGATGAGGTTATCCTCGCCCACCAGCGCCTTTACCCGGTAAAAACAGGTGCGCCACTTTTCGTTGATCCCGTACACGCAGAACAGCGTCAGCGTTTCGCCAACGCGGGAATAGTCGACTATTCTGCTGTCGTAGAACTGGAAATCTCTGTTCATCGCGCCTCCATTGCCGCTTTTACCGGGCTTTCTTATATAAACCAAACCTTAATGCGGAACTAATGCTTCCACGCTACAAGTATAGCGTATCGGATAAGTGGTGTCAATCAAATCTTCCTGAATGTTGCGAAAATCTTCCTAATTGTTGTGCGAACGTCCAAATGATGCTCATGCGGGAATCATTTGTGCATTATTTTTTTTAAAATACAAAAATTTTCGCAAATTTTACAGAAAAATGGTTGACTTATTCAGATAATTGTGATATAATTGTGACAGTGACTTGACAAGGTCATGAAAATATAATTTTATTATTCAGGAGGTTTGGTCATGACAACTAAGAATATGGCTATCGTATCCCTGGTTTGCGGTATCGTTGGTATCGTAGGCTCCTTTATCCCCTATGTTTCCTATGTTGCACCGCTCTGCGCTATCGCTGGTATCGTATTCGGCGCGCTCGCACTCAAGAATGTAAAGGCTGGCAACTGCGAGGGTAACGAGAAGGGTCTTGCAACCGCAGGTCTGGTTCTCGGTATCGTATCCACCGCTGTTTCCGTACTTATGTTTGCTTGCGCTATCTGTGCTATATGCGCTGCGGCTTCCCTCATCGCTGCTGCTGGAAACGGCTGATTCACAAGTATTACAGAGCTTTGAAGCCCTGCCCGCTCTGGGCGGGGCTTTTCTGTTAGTCTGGAGGTATCATGTTCCCTGGTTTTTTCCTATTCGATAAGTATATAAGCAGCTATGTCATCACGTCCCTTGTCGGGATATTCACCGCGTGCCCGCTCGCGATATACCGCTACAAGAAGCGCGGCGGTAACGACATCAGCATGATTTTCGTGTTCCTGTTCGGCGGGATAGGCTGCATGGTCGGAATGCACCTGCTCTACGGAATAACGAACATTCAGCAGTGGGGCAGACTTTTCGCCGCTCCGGATCTCGGAGAGTGGTGGGACGCCGCGCAGACGATTTTCGGCGGCGCAGTGTTCTACGGAGGGCTCATCGGCGGGCTTGCCGCCGGATTCCTCTCGATACGCTACCAGAAGCTGGATCCGTCGGAGGTTTCGGACTGCGCAGCGCCGTCCATCGCGCTGTTCCACATGTTCGGGCGGATAGGCTGCTTCCTGGGAGGCTGCTGCTACGGCGTCGAGTGGGAACACGGGATAACGTTCACGGATTCGCTCATCGCGGGCGCGAACGGCGTGCCGAGAGTACCCGTGCAGCTTTACGAGGCGGGGTTCGAATTGGCGCTGTTCCTGCTGCTGTCGCTCCTGTTCGTCAGGGGAAAGCTGAAGGGGAAGCTGCTTGCGGTCTACCTGCTGGTCTACCCGGTGGGGAGGTTCATTCTGGAATTCTGGCGCGGCGATGACTACCGCGGATTCCTGTTCGGGCTGTCTACCTCGCAGCTGATAAGCATAGCGCTGTTCGCCGGAACGATAGTGTTCCTGACAGTCAGCGCTGTGAAAAAGCGCAGGACCCCTATGACGATATCAGAATAATTCCGTGCCGCTGTTTTCGATGACAGCGGCGCTTTTTTTCGTGGCGTATTGACATAATTGTGCAGTTATGATACAATAATAAACATAGAAAAAGACCTGTTCAGGTCAACGAAAGGGGCATATTGATGCTGGAACTTCAAAACCTCGTCTGGGAACTGCCGGGCGGAGGTTCTATAATAAACGGGATAAGCTGTAAGCTGAACAGCCGCCTGACGGTGATAACCGGACCGAACGGCGGCGGAAAGACCTCCCTCGCGAAGCTCATCGCGGGAGTAGAAAAGCCGACTGGCGGCAGGATACTGCTCGACGGCGAGGATATCACCGATACTGACATCACAGGACGCGCGAAGCTGGGCGTTGCCTACGCATTCCAGCAGCCGGTGAGATTCAAGGGACTGACCGTCCGCGACCTGCTGGAGCTTGCAGCAGGGAAGAAGCTCTCCGCCGAGGAACTGTGCGGGCTGCTTGCGAAGGTCGGACTGTGCGCCGAGGAATACATCGACCGCGAGATGAGCGCGGCGCTCTCCGGCGGCGAGGCAAAGCGCATCGAGATAGCGACGGTGCTCGCGCGGGGAGCGAAGCTCTCCGTATTCGACGAGCCGGAGGCGGGCATCGACCTCTGGAGCTTCGCAAGGCTGGTCGAAACCTTCGAGGATATCCGCAGCAACACCAGCGGCTCGCTGGTAATAATCTCCCATCAGGAGCGGATACTCTCCATCGCTGACGAGATAGTGGTCGTAGCGGACGGAAAGGTGCGCACTGCGGGACCCCGGGAGGAGATACTACCGCGCCTGCTGAAGGGCGAATTCACCGCGAGATGTCCCGCGGCATACGACGTACACGGAAAGGTTGGAAAGGCTGGTGAGTGCAATGGCTGAAATGCAGGATAATTTCAATGAAGTTACCGCCGAAATGCTGAAGGTCATCTCCGATTACGACAGCGTGACGGGATTCCAGGGCGCGTACAATATCCGCCAGGACAGCACCTGCGCCGGCAGGAAGAATTCCGCCAACATCACTATAGATTCCAAGACCGACAAGCCTGGAATAAACATCACCGTAAAGCCCGGCACGAAGGGCGAAACGGTGTACATTCCGGCGTGCGTGACCCACTCCGATGTTGACGATCTGGTGTACAACGATTTCTTCATCGGCGAGGGCGCGGACGTGACGATAGTCGCGGGCTGCGGAGTGCACAGCGACGGCTCCGAAACTGCGCGCCACAACGGAATACACAGATTTTTCCTTGAAAAGGGCGCAAGGGTGCTCTACAAGGAAAAGCACATCGGCACCGGTAAGGGCACCGGTCTGCGGAAGATAGACCCGGTGACCGACGCTTACCTCAAGGAGGATTCCTACCTCGAGATGGACACGGTGCAGCTGCGGGGCGTCGACCGCACCACGCGCAGCACTTCCGCGGTTCTGGAAAAGGGCGCGAAGATAGTCGTGCGGGAGCGTATCATGACCGACGGCGACGAGGACGCGGTGACTAAATTCAAGGTGGAACTGAACGGCGAGGACTGCGGTGCGGACGTGGTTTCGCGCTCGGTAGCGCGGGGAAATTCCCACCAGGCTTTCTACTCCGTTATCGAGGGCAACGCGCGCTGCACCGGACATTCCGCCTGCGACGCTATTCTTGCCGACAACGGCAGGGTAGACGCGCAGCCTGCGCTCAATGCCGCAAACGTTGACGCCGCGCTTATCCACGAAGCCGCGATAGGAAAAATAGCAGGCGACCAGATTATGAAGCTCTGCTCCCTGGGGCTTACCCGCGAGGAAGCGGAGGAAAAGATAATCGAAGGATTCCTGAAATAAATTTGAGTAATAAAAGGGAGCTGTTTCCGGCTCCCTTTTATGTAATTTGTAGGTGCAGAAATGACGCATTACGAGATATTCCGGGAGTGCTTTCCCGGGCTGAAGCTGACCGAGGAACTGTACGGCAGGCTCGCCGACGAGGAGAGCTGCAAATCGTTCGACATGCAGGAGGGATTCGCACTTGTGCGGGGAAATTCGCTGCACCTGCTATGCGTGTTCCCCGGGGAGCGCGGGAAAGGCGCAGGGACGCGCCTGTTCAGCGCCGCCGCGGACTACATACGCGCGCAGGGTCACACCCGTATAGAGATAGGCAGTCCGGATTCCGAGCTGTTTATCGGCGCGCCGGAGGACAGCTGCGGGTTCTTTGAGAAGCTCGGCTGCACCTTCGGCGAGAAGGTCGCGGAGATGTCCGCCGGGAAGCTGGAGTTTCCGGAGAAGCCGCAGTCCGGCGCGGAATTCGGCGTGTATTCCGGAAGCCCTGACCGGCTTCGTGAAGCCGTTAAAAAGGTCGACACGGACTGGGTGCAGTACTTTTCCGGAACCGAAACATTCTGCGCCACGGTGGGCGGGGAAATAGCGTCGTTCTGCATTCTGGGCGACAACGACCAGTGTCTGCTCTCTGACGGAAAGACCCGCATGGGCAGCGTAGGCTGCGTGGGTACGGTGCCGGAGTTCCGGCGTCGCGGGATAGGTCTGGAGATGGTCGCGGAAGCTTCAAAGCTGCTTTTGCAGCGCGGCTGCGATGATATTTTCATTCATTACACGGCGGTGTACGACTGGTACGCCCGTCTGGGATTCACAACAAGAATATTCGAACGGCTCGGCGGCAAAAACTTGTGAAATTTTGCACAAAAATGCTTGTAAATCCTGTCAGAGTATGGTATAATTATATAAAAATCCACTGCGCGGTGAGGAGGTGACAGCGTGAGCGATGTAACGAAGCTGAATCCGGCTTTGCGGATAACGCCGCAGGGCGGTGAAACGGTGATAAACCCGGCGGCGGGGCTTCCGCAGGACATTCCCGCCGGCACCGTGCTCCCGGGGGAATATGTGATACAGCGCCGTCTGGACGTACCCGCCGGGGAAGCCGACCTGTTCCTATGCACGAAAGGCGGGGAGGAGTACGCCGCGAAGCTCTACCGCCGCCCGATCGCGGTGAAAAGCGAGGTGCTTGAAGCGCTAAGCGGGGTCGACTGCCCGTACATCGCTCCGCTGTACTATTCCGGGAGTTGGTCCGGCAGACACTTCGAGGTGCTTCCATACTACCGCCGCGGCTCGCTGCGCGAGAAAAAATTCAGCGTCGACGAGCTGAAAAGCCGCATTATCCCGGAGATAAACGAAGCGCTCGGAGCGCTCCACGACGCGGGGATAATCCACAAGGACCTCAAGCCGTCGAACATAATGCAGACCGACAGCGGCGACATCGCCATCATCGACTTCGGAATAAGCTCGGTGCAGTCCGACGGCAGCACGATAGTCGTCACCAGCACCGGAATGACCCCGGAGTA
>CAKSHG010000049.1 GCA_934456315.1 uncultured Oscillospiraceae bacterium
GCCGGAATAGACCAGATTTCCCAGGTCATCGCGACAAACTCCGCTACCGCGGAGGAATCCGCCGCTTCCTGCGAGGAGCTTTCGGCGCAGGCAAGACTGCTCAAGGAGCAGGTCGAGAAGCTTCGCGTCTGAATCCGCTGAACAGAATTATCCCCCGGTACAGCACCGGGGGATATGTTTTTATCTGCGGCTCCTGACGCTTCCGGAATTACCGCGCTTTCAGCCGATCGTCATGTAAGCCCTGAAATTTAACTTAGCAAGCCAGCCTGCCCAGCCCTCGATAAGCGCCTTGTATTCCGGCGGGTCGACTACGTTTCCGATACCCATCACATCGTAGGTGACGGGACCCTCCTTTATCAGCCTGTCCCAGTCGGTCAGACCGTTCGCGAGGTAAAAACGGTGACGGCTCTCGCGCTGCGCGTAGTTCCCGGCTGACTGGTCGAGCTGCTCCCGCGCAAGGAACAGACGCTTCCCGTGGTACTGCTCCTTGAGCGCGGTCAGTATCTGGCTGCCCGTTCCCTGACCCCGGCGGTTCTCCTCCACCGCAAGGTAGAACAGGTACGCCATGTCGTCAAGGGTCACAAGGTACGCCATGCCCGCAAATTCGTCCCCGTCCATTGCGGCGAGCATTTCGGCGCGTCCCTGCGCCGCCCGGCGCTTCAGCAGCCACCACGGCGCACGCTCTTCCGCCGGAAATGCGGTCAGGTAGAGGTTCTTCAGTTTCTTGATATGCTCCTTTTTGCAGGGCTCGAGTTTTAACATTAGATGCTCCTTTCCGGTGTTGTCTGGCTGTTGTCTGTTATTACATCTATAAAAACGACCGCCCCTTTTGGAACGGTCATGTATAATTAATAGAAAAAGGCGTACGACTCGTACGCCTTTCCTGGCGGAGAAAGAGGGATTTGAACCCTCGCGCCGGTTTCCCGACCTACTCCCTTAGCAGGGGAGCCCCTTCACCACTTGGGTATTTCTCCAAAATGCTGAAAACTCAATATTGCGACAGCCCGCAAACCACTTGCTGAACACATCGTGTATATATTATATCACAGCATTATAAATTTGTCAAGGGCTTTTTCAAAAAAGATTTGAAAAAGCAGAAAGGGAGGCGTTGCCGCCTCCCTTTTACTTACAGCGAGATTACCGGCTTATCGGCTTATCTGCTCACTTGATGAGCTCTGCCGCCCTTGACGCGATCTGCTCGGAAGTAATTCCGTTCGCACGGAGAACGTCGTCCGGATCGTAGCGGTCGAGGAACTCCTTTTTCAGACCGAGATTAACGGTGCGCATGTCGGAGTCGCCGTAGAATCTGGATATCTTCTCGCCGAAGCCGCCGTCAAGAATGCCGTCCTCGAGCGTGATGACAGCCTTGTGCTGCTTTTTCAGGCTCTCAAGGAGTTCCTCGTCGATTCCAGTGATATATACCGGGTCGATGAGCGTGGGCTTTACGCCGGTGTTCTTCTCGATGAGCTCCGCAGCCTGCTTTCCAATGCCGAAGAACGTTCCGAGCGCGATTATTGCAATATCGCTACCCTGCTGAACTACCTCGTACCTGTTGAGCTTCCCGTAATCCCTGGTCGGCTTTTCGCCGTGGATAACCGCGCCGGGAACGCGGATAGCTACCGGGTGCTCGCGCTGTGCAATGCTCCAGTCAAGCATTGCAGTATACTGCTCGAAGGTAGTCGGCGCAAGGTACACCAGGTTCGGAATGTTGGACATCATCGGGATATCGTAGATACCAAGGTGAGTAACGTCGTTCATGCCCCATACCGACGCCGCGAACGTCAGTATCGTTACGGGATTGTTGTTGATGCACAGGTCCTGCTGGAGCTGGTCGTAGGTACGCTGAACAAAGGTGCTGTAAACGCCGTAGACCGGCTTCCCTCCGCGCGCGGATATTCCCGACGCAAGCGCGACTGCGTGCTCCTCAGCGATGCCTACATCTATGAACTGGCTGCCCGCCTCGTCGCGGCGGCTCTTCCAGAATCCGCCTACCGCAGGCGTGCCGGAGGTTATCATGCAGACCTTCGGATCGCTCTTCATCTTATTGAGCATATACTGCCCGGTGAGGTCGCCGTAATCCTCACCGCCGCCCTGCGCGGTCAGCTCGCCGGTTTCAATGTCGAACGGCATGTGCCAGTGCCAGGATTCCTTGTCCTTTACCGCCGGAGCGTAGCCGCGTCCCTTTTCGGTCACGATGTGGACTACTACGGGCTTTGCAGAGCCCTTTACGCCGCTGAACGCCTTTATCAGGGCGTCAACGTCGTTGCCCTCGCCGACGTAGACGTAATCCAGACCCATTGCACGGAACAGGTTGCATTCAGCCTTTCCGCCGCTCTCACGCAGGAGCTTCAGGTTCTCATAAAGACCGCCGTGGTTCTCCGCGATGGACATCTGGTTATCGTTGACAACTATGATGAGGTTGGAGCCAAGCTCATACGCGTAATCAAGCCCCTCGAGAGCCTCGCCGCCGGACAGCGAGCCGTCGCCGATGACCGCAACGACGTTCTCCGTTCCGCCGCAGAGGTCGCGTCCCTTTGCAAGTCCGCAGGCAAGGCTGACCGAGGTTGAAGTGTGACCGAGGGTGAAGTGGTCGTGCTCGCTCTCATGCTGGCTGGAATAGCCGGTAACGTCATCGTACTTTGCTTCGTCAAGGAACGCGTCCTTTCTACCGGTCAGCATCTTGTGGCAGTAGGTCTGGTGGGATACGTCGAAAACGAGCTTGTCCTTCGGGGAATCGAAAACGTAGTGCAGTGCGATGACCGCCTCCACCATTCCGAGGTTGGGACCGCAGTGACCGCCGTGTATACTTAGCTTCTTTATCAGCGCGGTGCGCATTTCCTCCGCGAGCTTCTTCATTTCATCGGAGTTCAGCTTCTTCACATCCGCAGGGGAGTTGATTTTTTCAAGATACATGTTGTTTCCTCCATTTTGATCCCGGATACACCCGGTTATTTCATGTAGCTATTGTATCACCTGGAGTACGCTCCAAGTCAAGTAGTATTCCCGAATTTTCATCTTATTTTCACAAAAAAGCGCTCATCAGCTTATATCAACCCGGAAATGTGTTTTTCGAAAAATAAAGCGCTCTGCTGTCCGCAGGGCGCATTTATTACCTGGCGGTCAGCTGCATGTATCTTACGTCGCTCATCAGGCAGCTGATGCTGTTCCCCATATAATCAATGGAACTTCTCACTTCGCATATAGCGTCGTAAAGTTCTTCCTGCTCCTCTCTTATCTGATTCAGGGAATCAAGGACCTCGTCCATCTTGCATATCAGGTTTTCGTACTTCTTGTCGTCCTCGTAGCGGCGGTACGCTTCCTTCGGAGTATCGACCAGCTCCTTCGAAAAGTATTCATAGAACTTGCACAGTGCCGGAAGATTATAATAATACTGATTGATTATCCCCATTTCGCGGCACTGGTCGATAATATCGGATACTTCCTGCCTCTTTTCATTGATGGAAGCGATTATCAGCTTATATCTTTCCGGTATTGACTTGTATTTCCTGTTGTAGTCGTCCAGTCTGCGCTCATATACCACCAGCGCTTCTTCGTAATCCTGCCTTGCCTGCTCCTTCAGTCTGCGTATCTGGAATATATTCCAGCCCTGGTAGGACTTTACCTCCCGCATGAAAGGCGCCGAGGGGCGGTACAAAGATTTCATCTGCCTGTCGTATTCTCTTTCTGTCGATTTCAGCAGACTATTAAGAGTGATCCGGTTCTGAAGCAGATTGATGTTTACGCTAAGGAATTTAAGATAGTCACGTCTGTTCATAATATACCTCCTTGAAAATTACTTGTTTTAGTATAGCACACAAACGGTTGCATGTCGATAGTATCTCATCCGTTTTTGCTACAGCTCTGCCGGTTTTCAGCCGCCGTCAGTCGCTGTTGTCAAACTCTACGCCCTGACAACCAGGCGGTATCGCTTCCTTACATACTAATTATACCACATGAGAAAAGGCTCATCGTATAAATAACGATGGACCTTTTTATATTTTCAGAGCCGGAAACAAAAAAACAGCGCTGCCAGTACTGGCAGCGCTGAAGCTTATTAAGTATCACAGCGGAACCATAACGATCTCCGCGTCGTTGATAGTTGCCTTGGAATGCGGAGTCATTACGTTCACGGGGTAGACGTAGGAATTTATCCTAAGCGTAACGCCGGGATAGAACGCCTTTTTGCAGGATATGGACAGATTCTGCTTGCGCTCGAGGGTCGTTTCGATCTCGGCTATGCGGGCATTCAGACGCTTTATCTCGCCCTGAATCTGGAAGCGCGACCTCATCGCCTCGACCTTCATCTGCTCGCGCTCCGGCGTCAGCTTGCTGACCTTCGCCATTTCTGCGAGCGCCGTCACTATCTTGCCCAGCTGGTCGAGCTTATCCTCAAGCTCCGCGATCTTGTGCTTGTGGGATTCCATCTCCTCGGAGAGCACCGCGTTGTTGCCGAGGGTTATCACCGTCTTGGCGTAGCTTTCGGAGCCTATCACCGAAGCGGAGATGTCCTCCAGCGCGGTATATTTCCCGCCTACCAGGACGCCCTTTCCGCTCGCGATTATCTTCTTGCCTGCGAACACCTCGCCGCCTACGAACGACGACGCCTCAACGTTCTCCGCCGCGTAGACATTGCTGTTCTGGCAGAAATCCAGCTTCACGCTTCCCTTTTCGCTGCGCAGCTTGGAATTAATGCTGCCCAGCTTGACGGTGATGTTGCCGTCCGCGAGGACAGTTCCATTTGTGACCGTGCCGTTTATAAGCACGTTCTTCTTGGACGTTACGGAGAATCCCTCCATAACGTTGCCCTTTATCGTGATATCGCCAATGAAATCGATATTGCCGCTGGAAACGTCAACATCGCCGCGTATCAGCAGCGATTCCTCAATGCAGAACGCGCCGCCGGTATACGCAAGGTTGCCGTCCACCGACGCGATTATCTCCGTTCCGTCGGCGACAAGCTCGGTCCCCTTTCCGACGGTGAACTTTGCGGGCACGCCCACTTTCTGTGCGACGGGCTTACCCATGATGTCCGTACCGGGCTTTCCCTCGGTCGGGAGGGTTATTTTCGCGACGGGAGTCCCGTGATAAATGTTGCGGACCAGTCCCAGGTTCTTGTAGTCAACGTTGCCGTTTTCGTCCTCGACCGGCTTGAACGTGTTCTCTTTCTTGAAGTAGTACTCGATGGTGCCGTCAACGCCGTTCACCGGAGGCTGCCATCTTGCTATGCAGACGTTTTCGCCGTAGCGGCGGTTTTCTACCGCTTCATCAACGGCTTCCTCCATCAGACCGAATTCTATTCCCTTTGCCCGGATCGCCGCGCGTACCTTGTCCGGGGTCAGGTCAAGTCCGCCGTTTGCGGGAGCCGATATCGTCATAAATGCGGTGGTGCAGTTCGGGTCTACCGATATTTCCACCTCGGAATGAATGATCTTGCCTTCGCTGTTTTCTGGCATGATGGCTGCCCCCTTTGTAATTTATTAATTATATTGTATCATAATTTGTCAGCTATTTCAAGGCTTTTTGTTATGTTTTTACGAATTCTTTTCATTAAGGTACTCCGACACCACCGCGATGAAGTCCTTGCCGTAGCGCTCCGCCTTTACGCTTCCCACGCCGGATATGCCCAGGAACTCCTGCTTGGTGGTGGGCTTCTTCGCGCACATATCCCGCAGCGACGCGTCCGAGAAAACCACGAACGCCGGAACGCCCAGCGTATCCGCAAACTTCTTGCGGCGCTCCCGCAGCCGCTTCATCAGCTCCGGCTCCTCCACGCCGTCAGAATTGCGGAACTCCGTTACCGCGCTGATATCCGCCGCGCGTCTGGAACGCTTCATCAGCAGAGTGCGCCGCGAACGTATGAATTCGTCACCCTCCGGGGTTATCTCCAGTGTGTGGTGGTCGCTTTCGACGGACAGCAGTCCCTGCACCTCGAGGTAGTCTATTATCTCCCGGACGTAGGTCGTCCTGACCTCCCGCATTATTCCGTAGGTGGAAAGGCTCTCAAAGCCGTTTTCCTTTATCTGCTCGCTTTCCTTGCCGCAGAGTATCCCACTTACCAGCACCTTCCCGCCGGAGCGCCCTCGCTGCTTCAGCCGGAAAACGCAGGAGATCACCTTCTGCGCCTCGACCGTTATATCCAGCGTATCCATCTCGGCGTTGCAGCTGCTGCACCGTCCGCATTCCGCGGGGGAATCCTCCCCGAAGTAGTTCAGGATAAAATGCCGCAGGCATCGCGGAGTCGTGGAATAGAACGTCATCTGCTTCAGCCGCTCGTGGTCGCGCAGGCGCATTTTCTCCTGCTCCGCCGGGGTCAGCCCGGAATCCTCCCTGCCGTGGTCGATGATGAACTCCGCCATGCGGACGTCACCCTTACTGTAAAGCAGAATGCACCGCGCCGGGCTGCCGTCGCGCCCCGCTCTGCCAGCTTCCTGGTAGTAGCTCTCGAGGTCCTTCGGCATGTTGTAGTGCACCACCAGGGCGACGTCGGATTTGTCGATTCCCATTCCGAACGCGTTGGTCGCGACTATGACGCTGCACCGGTCGTAGGTGAAATCCTCCTGGGCGCTTCGGCGCTCCTCGTCGGGAAGCCCGGCGTGGTAGCTCCGGACGTTCACGCCGTTGAGGCGCAGGAACTCCGCGACCGCCTCCACATTTTTCCGGGTGGAGCAGTACACTATCGAGCTTCTGCCGTGCATTTCGCGGATTATTCCCAGCAGCACCGCATTTTTATTGCGCTGCTCGGTTGGGCTCACCTCAAAGTAAAGATTCGGGCGATCGAACCCGGTGGTAACTGAATACGGCTGCCGCAGCCCCAGGATACGCACGATGTCGTCCTTCACGATGTCTGTGGCTGTCGCGGTGAACGCCGCCAGCACCGGACGCTTCGGCAGCTGCTGGACGAATTCCGTAATTTTCAGGTAGCTCGGACGGAAATCCTGCCCCCAGTGGGAAACGCAGTGCGCCTCGTCCACCGCGACAAGCGGTATCTCCAGCCTGGAGCACATTGTGAGGAATCCGTCGGCGGTAAGGCGCTCCGGCGCGACGTACAGTATCCTGTAAAGCCCCGAGGAGGCGTTGTCCAGCACCTGGCGGTACTCCCACTGGTCGAGCGAGCTGTTGATGTACGCGGCGTTCACGCCGGACTGCCGCAGACCCTCCACCTGGTCTTTCATCAGCGAGATGAGCGGGGATATGACGATGGTCGTCCCCGGGAGCATCAGCGCCGGTACCTGGAAACAGACGGACTTTCCCGCGCCGGTGGGCATTACGCCCAGGCAGTCCTCCCCCGCCAGAATGTGGTCGATTATGCCGCCCTGTCCCGGACGGAATTCACTGTGCCCGAAATACTGTTTCAGGACCTGGTTCTTTTCCATGCTATCCCCTCAAAAACAAGGGCGGCAGCGTTTCTTAAGCTGCCGCCCGATAAAAATGCATTAGTTACCGCACTCGATGCTTATCTCGTTGAACTTGCCGAGGATATCGTCCACAACGAGGTCCTTCTTCGCCTCGCCGTCGATATCCATGACAGCGTGACCGCCGTGCATCATGACAAGCCTTGTGCCGTACTCCACTGCGAAGCGGAGGTTGTGCGTAACCATCAGCGTGGTGAGGTGCTTCTCCTTTACGACCTTTTCGGTTATCTTCATCAGCGTTTCGGAGGACTTCGGGTCAAGCGCAGCTGTGTGCTCGTCAAGTATCAGCAGGTCGATGTCCGCCATCGTCGCGATTATCAGCGCCAGAGCCTGGCGCTGTCCGCCGGAAAGCGACCCGGCAAGCACGCCCATGCGGTTCTCAAGTCCCATTCCGCAGCTTTCGAGCAGTTCCTTGTAGTGCTCCTCGCGCTTCCTGTTCACCGCCCGGGAAAGCCCGAACGGGTGCAGCTTATTATCCGCAAGCGCAAGGTTCTCGAGTATCGTAAGGCTGCCGCAGGTGCCCATCTTGGGGTCCTGGAGGACTCTGCCTATCTTCCTCGCGCGCTCGAATTCCTTCGAGAATACAAGGTTCTCGCCGTTGAATACCACCGCGCCGGAATCCGGCTCGATACCGCCGCAGATAACGTTCAGCATGGTGGTCTTTCCGCTTCCGTTGGAGCCTACGACGGAAATGAAATCGCCGTCGTTGACGTTCAGCGTGAAGTTGTCGAACAGCTTGTTCTCGTCGACCGTGCCGGGGTTGAACACCTTTGTGATGTTGCTAAGCGAAAGCTTGCTGTCCGACTTTACCGGCTCGGGCTTTCTGCCAAGGGAGGTCACCAGCTTCTTCAGCTCGCTTCCGCCCAGGACGAGCGCGATGAGGAATATCAGCGCCTTCATCAGGTTGTTGAAATCAGTCGGGATACCCAGCGAAAGCACTATCTGGTACGCAGCCTTGTAGACCAGGCTGCCGAGGATCACCATCGTTGTGCCCTTCATGAACTTCACACGCTTGAAAAGGCTAAGCCCGATAATAACGGAGGCAAGACCCAGCACTACCATGCCGATACCCATCTGCTGGTCAGCGGAGCCCTTGTTCTGCGCGATAACGGAGCCTGCGAGCGCTGCGAATCCGTTGCCGAGCGCCAGTCCGAATATCTTCATGGAGCCGGGATTCCTGCCTAGCATTACAGTGTACTTGTCGTTGGCGCCGGTAGCCCGGAGGAGCAGTCCGTGCTTGGTCTTGAGGTAAAGGTCGAGCAGTATCTTGCAGACGATGACCAGGATAAGCGAGATGACCACCGTTCTGATGTAGAATCCGCCCTCGCCGATGTTCTTCGGGATAAAGGAAGCCAGTCCGGAATTGAAAATCGTGTTCTTCGTGAAGAACGACGCAACAGCCTTGCCGTCGGTGCCCGCCTTGAGAATAACGAGGTTGACTGAAAGCATCGCGGTGTACATGATGATACCGCAGAGCAGCGGAGTAATGCGGAGCTTCACATGCATAATGCCCGTGAGGACGCCCGCAGCCATTCCCGCCGCGAAGGATATCAGCAGGCAAAGCCAGGGGTCGACGCCCTGGATTATCAGCACGCCGCTAAGCACCGCGCCCAGCGGGAACGTGCCGTCTACAGACAGATCCGGGAAGTCCAGAATACTGTATGTTATGTACATTCCCATCGCGAGGAGCGCGTACATCAGCCCCTCGTTGAGAATGTCTATCAGGATATTAAGTACCAGTGTCATTATCTGTCCCTTTCCAGATCTGAAGTGAATTCGTAATTACGCAGCGTCAGCGGCGTCGGAGTTTGTTGTTACCATCTCGGCGCTGGCGTACTTCTCGGGAACTGCGAAGCCGAACTTCTCCATTACCTCGGAGTTGATAACGGGCGTGCCGTCGGAGATGGTGCCTACTGCCATGGTCTTGGGGTCGGTGCCGTTCAGGACTTCAACGCCCATTTCAGCGGTCTTTTTGCCGAGCGCGATGTAGTCTATACTGATGGAAGCCAGGCAGCCGTTCTTAACCTGCTCTACCTCGGAGCCGTAAACGGGGATATTAGCGGCGTTAGCCTTTTCGAGAACGATGGTCAGGTTGTTTACAACGTTGTTGTCGGTGAAGTTGTTTATGCAGTCTACCTGGCTTGCGAGAGTTGTCGCAGCCTGGGGGATATCAGCCGCGCCGGATACGCCCTGCTCTACTACCTCGATACCCTTGCCCTCGCATACTGCCTTGAAGGAAGCGAGCTGGGAGAGGGAGTTTGCCTCGGTGGTGGTGTAAAGCACGCCGATCTTCTTTACGTCGGGCTGAATGGACTGGATCAGGTCTACCTGCGCGGAGAAGTCGAGGATATCGGAGGTGCCGTTGCAGTTCTCGATACCTGCTTCAAGGCTCTCGGTAAGTCCAGCGGCAACGGGGTCGGAAACTGCGCAGAAGATTACCGGGATATCGGACTTGCTCGCTGCGGAGTACGCGGAAAGCGCAGCCGGAGTTGCGATAGCGTAGATCATGTCGTAATCCTTGGAAACGAAGTTCGCGGAAATGGAATCGCAGGTAGCGCCGTCGCCCTGACCGTTCTGGAGGTCGATGACAACGCCGTCCTCGCCGTAAGCCTCTACCAGACCCTGTCTGATACCCTCGTAGCAGTTGTCAAGGGAGGGGTGAGCAGCGTACTGGATAACGCCGATCTTCTTTGCGCCCTCGGCTGCGGAGCTGTCAGCCGCGCTGTCGGAAGCGGTGCTGCTGGTCCCGTTGGAAGCGCAGCCTGTGAGTGCCATGGTCAGCGCCATTGCAGCGCCGAGGATCTTTGCGATGTTGGTCTTTTTCATGATGTTTCTCCTTTTGTTCGCGGAAGTACCCGGAAAATAAAAAAATCCTGCCCCACAAATGGGACAAGATCTCTCCTGCGATACCACCCAAATTCGCCCTTTCGGACGCTCTCGCCTGCGGTCTGCACTGTACATCAATGCAAAACGCTCCTGCTGTAACGTGCAGACACGTCGCCCCTACTCCGGGAAATGTCAGCCAGCGGCGCTTACGCCAGGCCAGCTCACCGCCGTTTCAGTTTACCCTCGCAGGTCCATTCGTGAATGCATACGCACCGTGCTCGCACCACTGCACGGCTCTCTGGAGCGCATCGGCAGACCCTACTTCTCCTGCTCAACGGTTTTGTGCTTTTATGTACATCGTTATTCTACCACACTTTCCCCACTTTGTCAAGGGGTTATTTCTCTTTTTTTATTCAAACTGACGAAATGCGAAATTCGTCGAAAAATAGCTTGACAAAGCCGCAGAAATATGTTACCATAAGATAACATTGAGGGAGTAGCCGGCTGGATCACAGCGATATGTCAACATACTGACGGTAACGTCTGGCATATCTTGATTGGCGAGACTCACATATCACTCCGGACGCGTTCCGGCGGAAGTATGTGCGCTCTCTCGTTTTCGGAACGGTTCAAGGCAGACGCATGTGCGCCTGCCTTTTTTATATGCGTCCAAAAAACAAAGGACGGTATATTATGGGTATTATCGAATTACTTCTTCTCGCGATCGGGCTTTCAATGGACGCGTTCGCCGTGTCGGTCTGTAAGGGGCTCGCCATGGGCGAGGTAAAGCCGCGGCACATGCTCATCTGCGGAGCGTGGTTCGGAGGATTCCAGGCGCTCATGCCGATGATAGGCTATCTGCTTGGCTCGGCGTTCGAGAACATCATTTCGGCGGTGTCGAGCTGGATAGCGTTCGGTCTGCTGGTGCTCATCGGCGGGAACATGCTCCGCGAAGCGCTCTCCAAGGACGAGGAGAAAGAAACCAACAAGATGGACGTCAAGACGATGTTCCTGCTGGCAGTAGCGACCAGTATCGACGCGCTCGCGGTCGGGATAACGTTCGCCTGCGTTCCGGTTCAGCTTTTTGCGGCGAGCCAGTTGCTGAACACGGTCTGTGCAGTGCTCATCATCGGCGTGACTACCTGTGCGATATCCTGCGCGGGCGTTAAGGTCGGCGGAGTTTTCGGGACGAAGTACAAGACCAAGGCGGAGATCGCCGGCGGCGTGATACTTATCCTCATCGGCGTGAAGATACTGCTGGAGCATTTCGGAGCGCTGTAAATATATAGAAACCGCGCAATTCTCATTGCGCGGTTTTTTATAGACTAATAGATTAATCAGCGTAATCAGAGCCGTACTCCCTTACTTCCAGAGCCTTGATCGCCGCAACGGCGTCCCAATAGAAATGCTCCTCGCCGATACGCTCGCGGAATCCCGCTCTGTCCATCATCTCGCTGACTGCGGACTGCACACCGGTAAAGGAAATCTGCGTGCCATTCTCGCGGAGCACGCCGTACAGCCGCTCAAGCTCGGCAAGAGAAATATCGTCTGCAGTAGGCACTCCTCGCATGGAAAGTATCACCTGCGGATTGCCCTGCAACGCCTCGAGCTGATTTATCAGCTTCTCCTGCGTTCCGAAGAACAGCGGACCTGAAACGTACACCACCTTGAATTCCTCGTGATGACCGGAGCGCACT
>CAKSHG010000050.1 GCA_934456315.1 uncultured Oscillospiraceae bacterium
GCGATACTTGACAAGAAGCTCCCGGATATCCCGAAGTTCCTGCTCGGACACAGCATGGGAAGCTTCATCGCGAGAATATACCTGTCCAGGTTCGACGACCGCTGGGACGGCGCCATAATCATGGGCACCGCCGGAGGCGTTACCGGCTCCGCTCCGCTGCGGAAGCTGCTGGAGGTGCTGACCCACGCAAAGGACAGCAGATTCCGTCCGCAGTTCAGCAGCAAGCTCGCGTTCGGAGTGTTCAACTTAAGATTCCCGAACCACCGCACTAACAACGACTGGCTCTCCCGGGTCGAGGAGAACGTTGACCGCTACATCGCTGACCCGCTGTGCAACTTCACGTTCACCGTTGCGGGATTCAAGGACCTGCTGAACGCGCTGATGTGCGCGAATTCCTGCAGCGTTATCGAGAACACTCCCACTGACCTGCCGATCCTGTTCCTGTCCGGCTCGATGGACCCTGTCGGGGAGTACGGCGCGGGCGTCCGCGCAGCGTGCATGAAGTACCTTGAGCACGGCTGCAACGTCAATATCCGGGTGTATCCCGAAGCGCGCCACGAGCTGTTCTTTGAGCAGAATGCCGACGAGGTAAGGAACGACGTGCTTTCGTTCATCAATAAGCGAATATAAAACTAAAGGCTGTGCAGCCTGACGCTGTACAGCCTTGATATTTCGGAGAAGGCAGGATTCAGCCCTTTGACATCATACGGAGAACGATTATTGCGGCGAGGGAGGCTCCGCAGATTATCCAGTTGATAATTACCCTGCGGCGGTATCTCTGCTGATTCTTCTGTCTTTCTTCGTCACGTTTTGCCATGTCGCACCTCCGTACATTTGATACGATTATTCTATCACTTTGAGCGCCGGTTGTCAAGTGCGCCGGCTGAAAGGAATATAATGAAACTAGTTATTGCAGAAAAGCCCTCCGTCGGCAATTCCATCGCGAAAATCATCGGGGCTGACCGCCAGCGCGGCGACGGCTTCACGATGGGAAACGGATACATAGTCAGCTGGTGCTTCGGTCATCTGGTTGCGCTTTCCTCACCCGCTGAGTACGACCAGAAGTACGCTCCGCCCTGGAAGCTGTCCAACCTCCCGATAATCCCGGAGGAGTTCCGCTGGACGGTCGCGGAGAGCACCGCGCCGCAGTTCGAGCGGCTCAAGGCGCTGATGGAGCGCCCTGACGTGGACGAGCTCATCTGTGCCACCGATGCGGGGCGCGAGGGCGAGTGCGTATTCCGGTATGTGTACTACCAGGCGGGCTGCACAAAGCCGTTCAGCCGCCTGTGGATAAGCTCCATGACGGACGAATCTATCCGTGAGGGATTCAGAAACCTGCGCCCGGGCAGCGATTACGACGCGCTGTACCGCAGCGGGCTTGCCCGCAACAAGGCGGACTGGATAGTCGGCATGAACGCAACGCAGCTTTTCACCGTGAAGTATCACAGCCTGCTTTCCGTGGGCAGAGTGCAGACTCCGACTCTTGCGATGCTGGTGGAGCGCGAGAAGAAGATACAGCAGTTCGCCTCCGCGCGGTACTTCACGCTGGAGCTGAACTGCGGGAAATTCAAGGCTGAAAGCGGGAAGATAGAGCCGCTCGAGGTGGAGCAGGCGGCTGCGAAATGCGGCAAGACCGCAATCGTGAAGTCAGTCGTAAAGGAGCAGAAGAACGCTAACCCGCCGAAGCTCTACGACCTGACGACACTACAGCGCGACGCGAACAAGCTGTACGGCTACACCGCGCAGCAGACCCTCGACTGCGCACAGAAGCTGTACGAATCCAAGCTGATAACCTACCCGAGAACTGACAGCTGCTACATCACCGACGACATGGAACAGACCGCCGCCGACATGGTAAGCCGCACCGCTGCGGCGTTCAGATTCGGCGCGGATTACGACGCGCAGGGCTGCACGCCGGACATAAAGCGGCTGATAAACAACGACAAGGTCAGCGACCACCACGCGCTGCTCCCGACGAAGGAGATATCCCGGTACGACTTCACAAAGCTTTCCGAGGAGTGCTGGAACGTTCTGTCCCTCATCGCGATACGGCTGCTGCTGGCAGTGTCGCCGGTAAACACCTGCGACGCGGTCACCGCCGTGCTGGAGTGCGGCGGAATGGAGTTCACCGCCCGTGGAAAGACCGTAGTCCAGGGCGGCTGGAAGCAGCTCGAAACCACCATAAAGGCTGGGCTGAAAGGGCTTTCTGCGGACGCGGACGAGGACGAGGAGGAATCCGCCGGAGTGCTCCCGCCGCTTAGCGAGGGCGCTGAAATCCCAGTGAAATCCGTGAAGCAGCTGGAGCACAAGACCACGCCGCCCAAGCGTTTCACCGAGGACATGCTGCTTTCCGCGATGGAGCGCGCCGGAAGCGACAGCTACAGCGATGACGACGACGTTGAGAAAAAGGGGTTGGGGACCCCGGCGACCAGGGCGGCGATAATCGAAACGCTTGTAAAGCGCCAGTACGTCGAGCGCAAGGGGAAGCAGCTCATTCCCACCGACAAGGGGATACGCGTGATAGACGTCGTCCCGGAGAAGGTGAAGTCCGCCGCGATGACCGCCGAGTGGGAGAGCACGCTCCAGAAAATAGCCCGGGGCGAGGCGGACGACCAGCAGTTCCTTAACGACATGATAGCCTTTACGAAGCAGCTCATAAAGGAGAATTCCGGCGAAACTGCGAGAAACGACAATCCGTTCCGGTTCTCCAGATACACCGTGATAGGCAAGTGCCCGAACTGCGGGAAGAACGTCTACTCGTTCCAGAAGTCCTATTCCTGCGAGGACAGCCGCGGAGCCTGCGGATTCTTCTTCATGAAGGAGATATGGGGCAAGGAGGTCAGCGAAACGCAGGCAAAGCGCATTCTCGACAAGGGCAGCTCCATAACGCTGAAGGGATTCCAGGACAGAAACGGCAACGCCTGCTCCGGCAAGCTCGTGCTGAAGGACGGCAGGGTGCGGGTAGAGCTTGAGAAATAAGGCTTGTATTATTTCAGCTGTTGTGATATACTAAAATTGTTGACATCGTTATGGAGGTGGAGCAATGAAAATCGGAGTTTCGTCCGCGTCGCTGTATCCGCTGCATGCCGAGGACGCATTCAGTGAGCTTGCGGCGCTTGGTGTGCGCTATGCGGAGCTTTTCGCCAACAGCAACAGCGAGGCGCGGGAGCCTGTCGTGGGTCTGATAGAGGACACCTGCCGCCGCAATGGAATGGAAGTGCTTAGCTTCCACCCTTTCTCCTCGCCGATGGAGTCGGTGTACCTGTTTTCCACCTACGACCGGCGCATTGACGAGATGATGGAGCTTTACCGCGAGTTCTTCGGGACGATGAATCGGCTCGGCGCGAAGATATTCGTGCTCCACGGCGCGATACTTAGCAGCAAGTGCCCTCCGGAGCACTATGTAAGGCAGTTCCGGCTGCTTGCCGAGGCGGGCAGGGAGTACGGCGTGACCGTCGCGCAGGAGAATGTGAGCTACTGTCTTTCCGGCGACCTTGAGTTCCTGAAGATGATGAAGCGCGAGCTGGGGGAGTACGCCAGGTTCGTGCTGGACCTCAAGCAGACCCGCCGCGCGCACGGCGACGCATTTGAGTACATCAAGGCTCTCGGGGAAAGCATAGTCCACCTGCACATCAGCGACGGCTCCGGCGAGCGCGACTGCCTTCCGGTGGGGCACGGGGAGTTCGATTTCCGCAGGCTCATGCAGGAGATGAGCGCGCTAGGCTACAACGGCGCATACATGATGGAACTGTACCGTCAGAACTACGACGAGTTCGCCCGCCTGCGGGAGTCCGTCGACCGGCTTTCCGACATCGCCGGCAGCCTTGGGATAAGCTGAACCACAAGTCCACGACCTGCTGAAAACAGCGGCAGGAAGTGGGCTTTTATGCATTATTCACAAATTATATTGCTTCATCACACCGGAATTTCACATTGCCCGGTTATAATTTAATCGTAACCAAACCGGACATGCCAGAAAGAAAGGTGAGTGAAATGAGTAATGCTCGGTATTTTGCTTTAGTTGCGGCGGCTATCATCGCCGCGTCGGGTACACCCGGAACGGGTTCAGCGATGGTGCAGAAAGGCGCGGCGCCCGCTCCCGGCGCGCCGGAGATCCACGCTGCGGCTGCGGCAGAGGTTTCTACAGCGGCGACCGTTGTCCAGTCAGACGACGATGAGGATATCCCTCCGGCTGACCTGTGATTTTTCGGCAAAATATAGGGTTTTGTCCACTGACAATTTGCATATTGTATGCTATAATTAAGACAACAAAAATCCAGACATCAGGAGGACAACACAATGCTTAGACCTGCCGAAAAAGGTTCCGTTAAAATACTCCCCGGCGTTTTCCGTGAAAGAATGGACGTAAACCGCCGCTACCTGCTGGAGCTTGACACCAACTGCCTGCTCCAGAATTTCTACCTCGAGGCGGGGATAATCCTCCCGGGGCTACAGGTTGTTGACGACCCGACAACTGCAAACCTCCACTGGGGCTGGGAAGCTCCCACCTGCCAGCTGCGCGGACATTTCCTCGGGCACTGGCTAAGCGCCGCTGCAAAGCTCATCGCCGCTGACGGCGAGCCGGAGCTTCGCGTAAAGCTCGACCGGATAGTAAGCGAGCTTGCACGCTGCCAGGAGCTCAACGGCGGCGAGTGGGTAGGCTCTATCCCGGAGAAGTACTTCACGCGCCTGATAAAGAATCAGTACATCTGGTCGCCGCAGTACGTTATGCACAAGACCATCGTGGGACTTTCCGACGCGTACATCTACGCCGGTAACGAGCAGGCTCTGGAGATACTCTCCCACCTTTCCGACTGGTACATCACCTGGACCGAGAAGGCAGCCGAAACCAATCCGCACGCAGTCTACGCCGGCGAGGAAGCAGGCATGCTGGAGGTCTGGGCGCAGCTGTATCAGCTCACTAATGACGAGAAGTACCTCACCCTTGCGAAGCGCTACGCTGACGCTGGTCTGTTCCGCAAGCTGAAAGAGGGTAGGGACAGCCTGACCAACTGCCACGCAAACGCGAGCATTCCGTTCACCCACGGCGCTGCCAAGATGTACGAGATAACCGGCGACAGCGACTGGCTGGAGGTCATCAAACTGTTCTGGAAAGCCGCAGTCACCGACCGTGGAATGTTCAGCACCACCGGCATGAACGCCGGGGAATTCTGGGTACCGCCGCATATGCAGGGACACTTCATAGGCAGCAACGACCAGGAATTCTGCACCGTCTACAACATGGTAAGGACAGCTTCCTACCTGCTGAAATACACCGGAGAGGCGCAGTACGCCGACTACATCGAGCGCGCTCTCTATAACGGATTCCTCGCGCAGCAGAACGCGCAGACCGGAATGCCGACCTACTTCCTGCCCCTGGGCGCGGGCAGCCACAAGAAGTGGGGAACCAAGACCCGTGATTTCTGGTGCTGCCACGGAACGATGGTACAGGCACAGACGCTGTACCCGGAGCTCATCTGGTTCACCGGAGAGGACCGCATAACTGCCGCGCAGTACATTCCGTCGGAATTCTCCGCCGAGATGAACGGCGCAAAGGTGACCGTCAGCCAGAACACCGGAATGAAGTACTACAACGACCAGGCGTTCTTTGACGAGAAGGACGACGGACAGATGTCCCGCTGGCTGCTGAAGTTCAGCGTGAAGTGCGACAGGCAGACCAGGTTCACGCTGTCGCTGCGCGTTCCCGAGTGGGCAAAGGGCGTGGAGCTGGAGATAAACGGCAAAAAAGCGACCGCCCCGGTAAAGGACGGCTGGCTGGATATAACTGCCGACTGGCAGGAGGATTCCGTGCAGGTATTCTTCCCGTCGGAGCTTCGCGCGGAAACGCTCCCGGATATGCCGGAGCTGATGTCCGTCGTTGACGGTCCCATCGTGCTGGCAGGGCTCACCGGCAGCGACTGCGGAATTACAGGCGCAGACGAGCTGAACGAGCAGTTCATGCCGCAGATGGAGCACACCTACGGTACGTTCCCGTGGCGCCAGAACAGCTGGCGCACCCGCAATCAGCCGCAGAACGTGATGTTCCGCCCGCTGTACGAGGTGACAGACGAGGAATACACCGTTTATTTCACGAAGAAGTAAGCAGTCACACCACTCCTATCGCGGAGCGGTACTGGAGCGGGGTCATACCCTCCAGCTTCCTGAATACGCGCATGTAATACTTTTCATCACTGAAGCCGCATGAGAATGCGGCTTCTTTTATGCTCACGTTCCTGTCGGAGAGGAGCTGCTTGGAGATGTCGATGCGCGTCATGACTATGCTGCGGGTGAGGGTCATGCCGGTTTCGCGGCTGTACAGCGCGGAGAGGTACTCCGGATTGTAGTGGAATTCCTCCGCGACGTCCTTTATCGTGATCGGGCGGTGGCAGTTGAGCCGCAGCCATTCGTTGATGTCCTCGATGAGCGGGGCGTTTGAGGTTCCGGCGCCGAGGGAGTCCAGGTATTCCTGGGTCATTTCGGTCAGCAGCATCTCCAGGGCGCATTCGGTCATGCGGGTTGTGTACATGCTGCGCCGGGAGAAGTCCACCAGCTGGCGGAATATCACTCCGACCCGCTGCGAGGACGCCCTGCCGTATTCCGGCAGTGTGTAGGCGGAGCCTTTCGGCGCGTCCGAAAACGGAGTTTCCGTGGAGAAATGCGCCCACAGGTAGGAAAGCTCCCCGTCGGAGGGAACAGTCCCGCTGTGTTCCGTCCCGGGCGGGAGGAACAGCCACTCGCCGCTTTTCACGGAGTAGTCGGCGCCGTCCGAGCGTATCTCCAGCGTCCCGGAAAGGACGTAGATGAGCACCCAGCATTCCATTGTGCGGTGCTGGTGCAGGAATCCTCCGCGGCTGGTAAGGTTCCCGGCGTTGAAAAGCCGCAGCCCTCCGAATCTGTCAGAACTGATCATAGTAAACACCCCCATAATATTATAGCGCAAATCCGGGCGCAGGTCAATCTTAAATTATTTCAAAATAGCTATTGACCTTGCAAGAGATTTGTGATAAAATAATAATATATTCTTTTTGAAAAGAGGTATCTGTATGATCGCAATTGGTTCCGACCATGCCGGTTACGCACTCAAGTGCGAGATGATAAAGCACCTGGAGGAAAAGGGCGTCCAGTTCATCGACTGTGGCTGCAACGGTGAGAGCATCGATTATCCCGATATCGCGGAAAAGACCTGCGAGAAGGTCACTTCCGGCGAGGCTGACAAGGCTATCCTTATCTGCGGCACAGGCGTAGGCATTTCCATTTCTGCAAACAAGATAAAGGGTATACGCGCTGCGCTGTGCGGCGACTGGTATTCCGCAAAGTACACCCGCCTGCATAACGACGCAAACGTTCTGTGCATGGGCGGCAGAGTTATCGGCGCAGGTCTTGCGGCGGAGATCGTGGACGTGTTCCTGGATACCGAATTCGAGGGCGGCCGTCATGCCCGCCGAGTTGAAAAGATAATGAAGCTGGAGGAAAAGTAATATGAGTAACGTTATCGTTTGTGATCACCCGCTGGTTCAGCATAAGATCTCCCTGCTAAGGGACAAGAACACCGGTTCCAAGGAGTTCCGCGAGCTGGTCCAGGAGATCGCAATGTTCATGTGCTACGAAGCGACCCGCGACCTTCCGCTCAAGGAAGTACAGATCGAAACTCCGCTGGCGCTTGCAAACGCTAAGATCATCAGCGGCAGAAAGGTCGCTTTCGTTCCGATCATGAGAGCAGGTCTTGGCATGATGGAGGGCGCTCTGGCGCTGGTTCCCGCCGCTAAGGTAGGTCACATCGGTCTGTACCGCGACGAGGCCAACGGCAGCACCACGCATGAGTATTACTGCAAGCTCCCGTTCGATATCGCGAACCGCGAGGTCATCATCCTTGATCCGATGCTCGCTACCGGCGGCTCCGCTGTAAAGGCTATCAACATCGTCAAGCAGGCTGGCGCAAAGCAGATAAAGTTCATGTGTATCGTCACCTGCCCGCAGGGTCTTAAGGCTGTTCAGGAGGCTCACCCTGATGTTGACATCATCACCGGTGCCATCGACGAGGACCTTAACGAGAATCTCTATATCGTTCCCGGTATCGGCGACTGCGGCGACAGACTTTTCGGCACAAAGTAATTTAATTAGGGAACCTCTAAAAACCGGTTTGAAAAGGGAAAATGGGTAGAGTGCGCCGAATGCGATGAAAGCCGACGAAGTAAGGCTGTATGCCTTACGAGGAGGTGCAACACGATGTTGCAGAGCGAAATAACCGGGCGACGGCATGGACACCGTCGCATCAGAAATTTCGCTCGTTGAAAGAAGCGGTCGGTGTGCTATACACATTTTCACTCAAACAAGGTTTTTAGAGGTGACCATTATAAAGACAGATATATCTGCGTCCTGAATGGGGAAAATACTGCCACCGGAGGGTCCGCTTCCGGCGGGAGCGCTGTACCCTGTTCAGGGCGCCGTTTTTTGCGCTTGTAACGGTTACATGGATTGCAGAGCGGTTTTGCGCTGTCAAGGGGCATTTTGTACGAATTGCGGGGAAATATTTTTACATATTCTATATCTGCATATCGCATTTTACCGGTTGACTTATACAAGAAAAAGTGCTATTATAGATATACTGCTACTAGATATAGAATAATTGTATCAATGGCGATACAGAATTGAAGATTTGAAAGGAATGTCGGCTCAATGATCAGGGTAATCAAAAAGGACAACACGAAGGAAGAATTCAATGTCCAGAAGGTGGTGAATGCGGTAAACAAGTCCGCCACCCGCGTGATGTACGAGTTTACCCCGGAAGAGATCGAATTCATATGCAAGTTCGTGACCGAAAAGGCGGAGGCGCTCCACACTGACGAGATAACCATCGCGCAGATGCACAACATCGTTGAGGGCGCTCTGGAGGCCACAAACCCAGCCGTAGCCAAGAGCTACAAGGACTACCGCAACTACAAGCAGGATTTCGTCAGCATGCTGGACGAGGTTTACAAGAAGAGCCAGTCCATCATGTACATCGGCGACAAGGAGAACTCCAATACGGATTCCGCGCTGGTTTCCACCAAGCGCAGCCTTATCTTCAACGAGCTGAACAAGGAGCTGTACCAGAAGTTCTTCATGACCACCGAGGAGCTGCAGGCGTGCCGCGACGGCTACATCTACGTCCACGACATGAGCGCCCGCCGCGACACTATGAACTGCTGCCTTTTCGACGTCAAGAGCGTGCTGGAGGGCGGCTTTGAGATGGGTAACCTCTGGTACAACGAACCCAAGACACTTGCAGTTGCGTTTGACGTTATCGGCGACATCACGCTGTCCGCAGCGAGCCAGCAGTACGGCGGCTTCACCGTACCGAGCGTTGACCTGCTGCTGGAGCCCTACGCCGAGAAGTCCTACCAGAAACAGTTCGACCGCTACAAGAGCCTGGGCTTGTCCGACGAAGTCGCGGAGCGCGAGGCTATGGCGGACGTCAAGGTGGATTTCGAGCAGGGATTCCAGGGCTGGGAGTACAAGTTCAATTCTGTAAGCTCCAGCCGCGGCGACTATCCGTTCATCACCATGACCGCCGGGACCGGTACAGGCAGATTCGCGAAGATGGCGAGCATAACCATGCTCGACGTCCGCCGCAATGGTCAGGGCAAGAAGAACTGCAAGAAGCCGGTTCTGTTCCCGAAGATCGTGTTCCTGTACGACGAGAACCTCCACGGACCCGGGAAGCCCCTTGAGGACGTGTTCCGCGCAGGCGTGGAATGCAGCTCCAAGGCAATGTACCCCGACTGGCTCAGCCTTACCGGCGACGGCTATGTTGCTTCCATCTACAAGAAGTACGGCAGGATAATCAGCCCGATGGGCTGCCGCGCGTTCCTCTCTCCGTGGTTCGAGAGGGGCGGAATGGAGCCTGCTGACGAGAACGACAAGCCGGTGTTCGTCGGAAGATTCAACATCGGAGCAGTGTCGCTGCACCTCCCGATGATTTACGCAAAGGCACAGCAGGAGAGCAGGGATTTCTTCGAGGTGCTGGATTACTACCTGAACCTCATCAGAAAGATACATATTCGTACCTACGATTATCTCGGCGAGATGAAAGCGAGCACCAATCCGCTCGCATACTGCGAGGGCGGCTTCCTCGGAGGGCATCTCGGCATTCACGACAAGATAAAGCCGCTGCTGAAGTCGGCTACCGCGTCGTTTGGAATAACCGCGCTCAACGAGCTTGAGCAGCTTGCGGACAAGAAGTCGCTTGCAGAGGACGGCAGCTTTGCACTCAAGGTCATGGAGTACATCAACAAGCGCGTCAGCGATTTCAAAAAAGAGGACGGACATCTGTATGCCATCTATGGAACTCCGGCGGAGAACCTCTGCGGCTTGCAGATAAAGCAGTTCCGCAAGAAGTACGGCATAATCGAGAACGTGTCCGACCGCGAGTATGTCAGCAACAGCTTCCACTGCCACGTTACCGAGGACATCACACCGATACAGAAGCAGGACCGCGAGGAGCGTTTCTGGAACCTGTTCAACGGCGGCAAGATACAGTACGTCCGCTATCCTATCGATTACAACAAGGGCGCTGTTGAAACGCTGGTGCGCCGCGCGATGAACAAGGGATTCTACGAGGGCGTGAACCTGTCGCTCGCTTACTGCGATGACTGCGGCTACCAGCAGCTCGAGATGGACGTCTGCCCGAAGTGCGGCAGCAAGAATCTCACAAAGATAGACCGCATGAACGGTTACCTTAGCTACTCAAGGGTAAAGGGCGATACGCGCCTTAACACCGCAAAGATGGCGGAGATAGCCGATCGAAAGAGCATGTAAAAAATCGAAAGTGAACTGAAAAAATGCGTTACCATAACATAACTACCGACGATATGCTTAACGGAGACGGACTGCGTACCGTGCTGTGGGTGGCGGGGTGCGAGCACCGCTGCCGGGGCTGCCACAATCCTATTACATGGGATATTGACGGCGGCATACCGTTTGACGAAGCGGCAGAGCAGGAGCTTTTCGAGAAGCTCTCCGCAGATTACATAAGCGGGATAACGTTCAGCGGAGGCGACCCGCTGCACCACCGCAACCGCGACGAGATAACCAGACTTGCGAAGAAAGTCCGCGAAACGCTGCCGGAAAAGAGCATCTGGCTGTACACCGGCTACAGCTGGGAGGACGTCTGCGACCTCGAGATAATCCCGCTGCTGGACGTGCTGGTGGACGGGAAATACGTCAAGGCTGTCCGTGACCCCAAGCTGCACTGGAAAGGCAGCTCCAATCAGCGCGTGATAGACGTGCAGGAAACATTAAGACTAGGCAAGGTTGTACTGTTTGACTGAAAGGTGATGACGTTATTATGAGAAGAATAGCAAAGTTCGAAAAGGTAAGCCTGAAGCAGTTCAAAGAAGGCTGCGAGCGTGAGGACGCGGAGAAGATCTACGAAACCATAAAGCTTCCGAAGCGCGCAACGGCTGGCTCTGCGGGGTATGATTTCTATGCTCCGTTCGACATCGAGCTGAAGCCCGGCGAAACTGCGAAGATACCAACAGGTATCCGCGCGCTTATAGAGGACGGCTGGGTCCTGAAGATTTACCCGCGCAGCGGTCTGGGATTCAAGTATCGTCTACAGCTCAACAATACGGTCGGGATAATCGACAGCGACTATTCAAGCTCTGATAACGAGGGTCATATCTTCATAAAGGTGACGAACGATTCAAACGAGGGCAAGACGCTTAGTATTCCGGCGGGAACAGGATTCGCGCAGGG
>CAKSHG010000051.1 GCA_934456315.1 uncultured Oscillospiraceae bacterium
CGGCGAGGGCGCTACCAAGCTGCTTGAGTGCATCGTTAAGGGCGCACCGGACGAGAACACCGCAAAGATAGTTGCGAAGTCGGTAATCTCCTCAAGCCTTGTCAAGGCGGCGATGTTCGCTGCCGACGCTAACTGGGGACGTATACTCTGCGCGATCGGATATTCCAAGGCTGATTTCGATATCACTAAGGTTTCCGTTGAACTTGCAAGCGCTAAGGGCAAGGTAACGGTATGCACCAACGGCGCAGGTGTAAACTTCTCCGAGGAAGCGGCGTCAGAGATCCTCTCCGAGGAGGAGATAAAGGTGCTGGTCGACCTGCACTGCGGCGAGGGCGAGGCTATCGCGTGGGGCTGCGACCTGACCTTTGAGTATGTAAAGATAAACGCGGAATACCGCACATAAGGAGCAAAAGAAATGCAGATAGATTACGATATACGGGCTAACGCGCTGGTCGAGGCGCTCCCCTATCTACAGGAGTACAACGACAAGGTAGTTGTCGTGAAATACGGCGGCAACGCCATGACTAACGAAACCCTCAAGCAGGCTGTTATGCAGGATATCGTCCTGCTTTCGCTGGTCGGTATCAAAGTGGTGCTGGTTCACGGCGGCGGCCCTGAAATCAACGCAATGCTCAAGAAGATCAACAAGCAGAGCGAGTTCGTTAACGGACTGCGTTACACCGATGAAGAAACCATCGACATCGTTCAGATGGTACTCGCCGGAAAGGTCAACAAGGACCTCGTGCAGCTGCTCCAGCGCGCAGGCGGCAAGGCTATGGGTCTGTGCGGTCTGGACGGCGACCTTATCAGGGCAAAGCAGCTGAATCCCGACCTCGGTTACGTCGGTGATATCACCTCAATCAATCCCGATCCCATCATGACTGCGCTCAACAACGGTTATATCCCGGTCGTATCCACAGTTGCAGCCGGAAAGAACGGCGAGGTGTTCAACATCAACGCTGATACCGCTGCTGCGCGTATCGCAGCAGAAATGGGCGCGGCAAACCTTATCCTCCTGACCGATATCAAGGGTCTGCTCGAGGACAAGGACGACGACAGCACCCTCATCAGGGTAGTCGGCGTAAGCGAGGTCCCCTACCTCAAGAATCAGGGCATCATCTCCGGCGGCATGATCCCGAAGATAGACTGCTGCGTTGAAGCGGTGCGCCGCGGCGTAAAGAAAACAAACATCATCGATGGACGTATTCCCCATTCTATCCTTATCGAGCTGCTCACCGACATCGGTGCGGGCACGATGATTATTCCGTAAGAGGTCATTATGAGTACTATAGAACAATTCAACAAATATGTAATGCCGAGCTACGGCAGGTACGACCTGGTTCTTGACAGAGGCTCCGGCAGAGAAGCTGTCGATGAGAACGGCAAGCAGTACATAGATTTCGGCAGCGGTATCGGAACAAACTCCCTCGGCTACTGCAACGAAAACTGGGTAAAGGCTATCTGCGACCAGGCTCACAAGATACAGCACACCTCAAATTACTACTACACAAAGGTCCAGGCGGATTTCGCAAAGTCTCTGTGTGAAACTGCCGGCTATACAGATATGTTCTTCGGCAACTCCGGCGCCGAAGCTAACGAATGCGCCATCAAGATCGCGCGTAAGTACAGCTTCGACAAGTACGGCAATGGCAGAAGCAACATCATCACCCTGGTGAACAGCTTCCACGGCAGGACCCTCTGCACGCTTTCCGCGACTGGTCAGGACGTGTTCCACAACTATTTCTTTCCGTTCGTTGAGGGCTTCATCAATGTTGAGGCGAACAACATCGACGAACTCCGTGCAAAGCTCGACGATTCCGTGTGCGCTGTAATGTTCGAGTACATTCAGGGCGAGGGCGGCGTTATGGCTCTCCAGCAGGATTTCGTTGATGAGATCTTCAGGCTCTGCGCTGAAAAGGACGTTCTCACCATCGCTGACGAGGTCCAGACCGGCGTCGGCAGAACCGGCAAGTTCCTCGCCGGCGACAATTTCGGCAAGAAGGCTGACCTGACTACCCTGGCAAAGGGACTTGCGGGCGGTGTTCCGATAGGCGTCTGCCTTTCCGGCGAGAAGTGCGCAAAGGTGCTGACCGCTGGTACGCACGGCTCCACCTTCGGCGGGAATCCGATTTCCTGCGCGGGCGGTCTTGCTGTCCTTGAAACCGTGAACAAGCCCGGTTTCCTTGACGAGGTAGCCGCAAAGGGCAAGTATATCCGCGAAAAGCTGCTCACCTCCCCCGAGGTGGCTTCCGTTTCCGGAATGGGTCTGATGATCGGCATCGAGCTGAAGAACAAAAAAGCCGGAGATGTTGTCAGGGCTGCGCTCGATAAGGGACTGCTGCTCCTGACCGCAAAGACCAGGATACGTCTGCTCCCTCCGCTTACCATCACCTATGATGAGATCGACAAGGGTCTGGAGATCCTGCTTGGTCTGCTGAACGCATAATGAAAGGAATCAACTATGAAGCATTTATTAAAGCTGCTCGATCTTAGCACTGAAGAGATCATCGACATACTGAACCTTGCCGACCAGCTCAAGTACGAGCTCAAGCACGGCATTCCCCACAACTACCTCAAGGGTCAGACCCTCGGTATGATATTCCAGAAGTCCTCCACAAGGACCCGTGTTTCCTTTGAAACCGGTATGTACCAGCTCGGCGGTCAGGCTCTGTTCCTGTCCTCCCGCGACCTCCAGATCGGACGCGGCGAGCCCGTTCAGGATACCGCGCGCGTTCTGTCGCGCTACCTTAGCGGTATCATGATCCGTACCTTCGCGCAGAAGGAAGTCGAGGACCTCGCTGAATATGGTTCCATTCCGATCATCAACGGTCTGACTGACTACTGCCACCCCTGCCAGGTACTTGCTGACCTCCAGACTGTCCGCGAGCACAAGAACAAGCTCGACGGTCTGAAGTTCTGCTACATCGGCGACGGCAACAACATGGCGAACTCCCTGACCGTCGGCGCTCTCAAGGTTGGCATGAGCGTTTCCCTCGGCTGCCCGCAGGGCTACTACCCCGACCAGACCATCATCGATTTCGCAAAGCAGTATCCCGGAAAGTTCCAGATAGTGAACGATCCTGTTGAGGCTGCTGCTGACGCTGATGTTGTCTACACTGACGTCTGGGCTTCCATGGGTCAGGAGGAGGAGGCCGCAAAGCGCCGCCAGATTTTCAAGGGCTACCAGATCAACGACGCTGTTATGGCGTCCGCAAAGTCCGACGCGATGGTAATGCACTGCCTGCCCGCTCACCGCGAGGAAGAGATCACCGCAAAGGTATTCGAGCAGCACGCTGACGAGATCTTTGACGAGGCTGAAAACAGACTCCACGCACAGAAGGCGGTAATGGTACGCCTGATGGCTCCCGAGGCCTGATATGTCAATACACTCCTGCCCGAAAAGCAGGAGTGTATTTCAAACCATAGCCTTACATATTCTCACAGCTTTCACAGCCGATGTATAAAATGCATATGAAGTAACTGTATAAATATCCTGAATCGTTTTGAATAATTACGCAAACAGCAACATATTATTTACAGAAAAAAATCTATCTGGAGGTACAAAATGACAGAGTATCTGCCTGAAGGCTGCCTTATCGGCACCGCTGACAACAGGAGTTCCCTGCTGTCTTACTACACCCTCAGCGATTGCATGACTTCCGGTAAAATCCTGGAAGCCCCCTGCATTGTATGCGACAGTCACCACAACCTTATCCTCGACCTCGGCTGTATGAAGGGATTTATCCCCCGCGAGGAGGGCGCTCTCGGCATCGCCGAGGGAACAACAAAGGATATTGCGCTCATTTCCCGCGTAAACAAGCCGGTTTCCTTTGTTATCACCGGGTTCAGTGAAAACGAGAACGGCGAAACCTACGCGGTACTCTCCCGGAGAATGGCGCAGGAACGGTGCATGAAGGAGTACCTTTCAACACTGGAGCCCGGCGACATTATTCCCGCCAGGGTAACTCATCTGGAGCCGTTCGGCTGCTTTGTGGACGTCGGCTGCGGAATCCCGTCGCTTATTCCAATCGACATGATATCCGTTTCGAGGATAACACACCCCAAGGACAGGTTCACGCTGGGTCAGAATATCCGCGCCGTGGTGAAGTCCGTCGAAAACGACAGGATCTGCCTATCCCACAAGGAACTCCTCGGCACCTGGCAGGAGAACGCTTCCCTGTTTGAGCCGGGAGAAACTGTCACCGGGATCGTGCGCTCCATCGAGGAGTACGGTATCTTCGTGGAGCTTACCCCGAACCTTGCCGGCCTTGCGGAGCTGCGCGGGGACGTTCACGTCAACGACTGCGCCAGCGTCTACATAAAGGCTATAAATCCCGAAAAGATGAAAATAAAGCTCATCATCGTGAATACGTCAACCGAAACGTATCGCGACAATGAGCTGAGGTATTTTCTTTCCTCCGGGCACATCGACCGCTGGAAGTATTCCAGCGAGGAATCGCCGAAGCTTATCGAAACTATTTTTTGATCCTGCTCCAGTATTCCCTGGCAGCGGTTTCCAGCTTGTTTTCCCCGTACTCGTAGTAGACGCGGTCTTTCAGCGGGTCGGGGAGATACTGCTGCTTCACCCAGTGGTTGGGATAGTCGTGCGGGTACAGGTAATGCTGACCCTTGACCGCAGCTCCCTCGCCATCGCAATGAACATTCTGCAACTGACGCGGAAAATCGTAGGACTGCCCGTTCCGGACGTCCGCGAGAGCCGCGTCTATCGCTTTTTCTGCGCTGTTGGACTTCGGAGAGGTCGCGAGCATTATCACCGCCTGCGCCAGCGGAATCCGCGCTTCCGGCAGGCCAAGCTGCATCGCGTTATCCACGCACGCTTTGGTTATCATCGCCGCCTGCGGGTATGCCAGCCCGATATCCTCGCTCGCGATTACAAGCAGCCTCCGCGACAGCGAAATTATGTCACCTGCTTCGATGAGCCGCGCCGCGTAATGCAGCGCGGCATTTTCATCGGAACCGCGAATGGATTTTTGCAGCGCGGACAGGAGGTCGTAGTGCTGATCGCCGTCGCGGTCGTAGCGCATGTTGCTTCGCTGGGTCAGCTCCTGCGCGAGTTCGAGCGTTATCTCGCCGTCTGTGCAGGTCAGCGCGCACAGCTCCACTGTGTTCAGTGATTTGCGCACGTCCCCGCCGCAGCCGCGGCTGATGTAACGTACCGCCTCGTCGTTAAGGTGATACTCCACACCGGTTTCATCTGACATCAGGGAGAATCCGCGCCGGATCGCCCTTTCAAGCTCCGCGGGCTGGACCGGCTTGAACTCGAACACCGTGCTCCGGGACAGTATCGCGTTGTAGACGTAGAAATACGGATTCTCGGTCGTGGACGCTATCAGCGTAATGCTGCCGTCCTCGATGTATTCCAGCAGGCTCTGCTGCTGCTTCTTGTTCAGGTACTGAATCTCGTCAAGGTAGAGCAATATCCCGTTGCAGCCGAGGAATGTGTCGACTTCAGACACGATGCTCTTTATGTCGGCGGTGGAAGCGTTAGTTCCGTTCAGCTTGTGCAGGCGCATGTTCGCGGAATCTGCGATTATCCTTGCAACGGTGGTCTTACCGACGCCGGAGGGTCCGTAAAATATCATATTAGGAATACGTCCGCTCTCGATTATTTTCGTGAGCGGGCGGTTTTTTCCTATCAGATGGGATTGCCCCACCACATCGGACAATGTGGCGGGGCGTATTCTGTCTGCTAAGGGCATATTAAAGACCTCTGTGCTCCCTAAGGAGTGCCTTTATCTTCTCGTGCGGGTCGATAACGTTGCTGATGGAGGTGTCGTGGTTGATGGACGCGATGAAGTACGCGAGGTACTTGGAAACGTCTACTTCCTTGAACCACGGGCGCTTGAGCAGCTCGGGCGTGCGGTAGGTCAGGTTGGTGCCGAATACGCCGTGGATAAGACCCTTTTCGTAAGCTTCGTCGAACTTCGCAAGTCCCTTGGTGAAGATCGGGTAGGTCGCGTATGCGAACATTCTCTTAGCCTTGCGTGCCTTCAGCTCCTTTGCGATGTCCAGCATGGACTCGCCGGAGGAGATGATGTCGTCGGCAACGAAAACGTCCTTGCCCTCAACGGAGGTTCCGAGGTACTCGTGGGCAACGATGGGGTTTCTGCCGTCAACGATAACGGAGTAGTCGCGGCGCTTGTAGAACATGCCCATGTCAACGCCCATTACGGAAGCGTAGAACATGTTTCTCTGGAGCGCGCCCTCGTCCGGGCTGACAACCATGAAATGATCCTTGTCAACGACAAGGTCGGGGAAATCCGCGAACATCGCCTTGAGCACCTGATAGGACGGCATTACGTTATCAAAGCCCATCAGCGGAACTGCGTTGCAAACTCTCGGGTCGTGAGCGTCAACAGTGACAACGTTGGAAACGCCCATTCTCTGGAGCTCCTGGAGTGCAACTGCGCAGTCCAGGGACTCGCGGTAGCTTCTTCTGTGCTGACGTCCGCCGTAGAGCAGCGGCATGATAACGTTGATACGGTGGGGCTTACCGCTTGCAGCCTGGATAATTCTCATCAGATCCATGTAGTGATCGTCAGGGGACATGCTGTTCTCCTGGTCAAACAGCTTGTATTTGCAGCTGTAGTTTCCTACGTCTACGAGGATAAACAGGTCCTTACCGCGAACGGTGCTCTTGATAAGTCCCTTGGCGTCGCCGGACTGGAAACGCGGGCACTGGCACTCGATCATGTAATCGTCGTGCGGCATGCCGTTTCTGTCAGCCCATCTCTCGAGGTAGCTGTTGATCTTCGCGCCGAGTTCCTGGGTGCCGTTCATACAGATAAGACCAAGCGGAGCAACGGAATTGTAGTTCTGATATAAAACTTCTGTATTCTTAACAGTTGTCATTTGTATTTTCCCTCATCATTCAGTTTGTTGATAGCCCATGCTAACCGTAGTTCCATTATTCCTCCCCTGCCCTGCGGCAAGGGAGGATATGTTCAATTACTCGTAGAGCGGGTACTTTGCGCACAGTTCGTTGACCATGCCGCGTACCTTTTCCTTGTTGCTTTCGAAGTCCTTTGCAACGAGGTAGATGCACTCGCCTATAACGCGCATGTCGTCCTCCTTCAGTCCTCTTGTGGTGACTGCCGGAGTACCGATACGAACGCCGGAAGTCAGCGCAGGCTTCTGCGGGTCGTTCGGGATAGCGTTCTTGTTGACGGTGATGTAGCACTCGTCAAGGTTGTTCTGGAGGTCCTTACCAGTGATGTCGAACGGACGGAGGTCTACCAGCATGAGGTGGTTGTCAGTGCCGCCGGAAACCAGCTTGAAGCCCTTCTCAAGAAGCGTGTCAGCAAGTACCTTGGCATTCTTTACGATCTGCTCGCCGTAAGCCTTGAATTCAGGCTTGAGCGCCTCGCCGAAGCAAACTGCCTTACCTGCGATAACGTGCATGAGCGGACCGCCCTGAACGCCCGGGAAGATAGCGGAGTTTATCTTCTTTGCGATATACTCGTTGTTGGTGAGGATAAGACCGCCTCTCGGACCTCTAAGGGTCTTGTGGGTGGTAGTTGTAACGACATCAGCGTAAGGAACCGGGCTGATATGCTGACCTGCTGCAACAAGACCTGCAATGTGAGCCATATCGACCATCAGGTAAGCGCCGACTGCTCTTGCGATGGAGGCAAGCTTCGGGAAATCGATAACTCTCGGGTAAGCGGAAGCACCTGCAACGATGAGCTTCGGCTTGCACTTGTTAGCCTGCTTGTAAAGCTCCTCGTAGTCGATGAAGCCGTCGTCGTTTGTGCCGTAGGATACGAAGTTGTAGAACTTGCCGGAGATGTTCACGGGAGAACCGTGGGTCAGGTGACCGCCGTGTGCAAGGCTCATGCCCATTACAGTATCGCCGGGCTGGAGCAGAGCGACGTAAACCGCGGTGTTTGCCTGTGCGCCGGAGTGCGCCTGAACGTTCGCGAACTGTGCGCCGAACAGCTTCTTCGCACGCTCGATAGCGATGTTCTCGACGATATCAACGTCCTCGCAGCCGCCGTAGTAGCGCTTGCCGGGATAGCCCTCGGCATACTTGTTGGTGAGGACGCTGCCCATAGCAGCCATAACTGCCGGAGAAACAATGTTCTCGCTGGCGATAAGCTCGAGGTTTCTTTTCTGGCGCTTGAGCTCCAGATTCATAGCGTCGGCGACTTCGCTGTCGTACTTGCCGAGGAAGCCGATGGTATCTACAATGTCACTGTACATTTCGAAAAATGCTCCTTTCAAAAACCGTTTATCTTAATTATAACCCATATTTAATACAAATGCAACAGTTTTGCGTTATTTCAATGTAATAACCATGAAAACCCCTCCATGTGGAAAGATTTTCGGCGAAAAGCCCAAAAGCCGTGCAAAAACACGGCTCGGGAAATTCATCAGATGTACTCTGCGATCTTGCTGCCCATTTCTGTGCAGGAAAGCAGCTTCATTCCATCGGACATGATATCGCCGGTGCGGTAGCCGTCCCTGATGGTCTGACGTACTGCGTTCTCAACTGCGTCTGCCTCGTCGTTCATGTCGAAAGAATAACGCAGCATCATCGCAGCGGAAAGTATCGTCGCGATCGGATTAGCCTTGTTCTGACCCGCGATGTCAGGCGCGGAGCCGCCGGACGGCTCATACAGACCGAACTTGGTTTCATTCATGCTTGCGGAGGGGAGCATACCGATGGAGCCGGTGATCATGGAAGCTTCGTCGGAAAGGATATCGCCGAACATGTTCTCCGTTACCATTACGTCGAACTGCGCCGGATCCTTTACGAGCTGCATTGCGGAGTTGTCAACCAGCATGTGCTCAAGCCTGACCTCGGGGTAGTCCTTTGCAACTTCCTCGACTACCTTTCTCCAGAGTCTGGAGCTGTCGAGCACGTTCGCCTTGTCAACGCTCGTCACCTTCTTGCGGCGCTTCATCGCTACGTCGAATGCCTTGATCGCGATACGGCGTATCTCGTTTTCGTTGTAGCTAAGGGTATCCACTGCGGTCATTACGCCGTCCACCTCGCCGGTGTGGCGCTCGCCGAAATAAAGTCCGCCGGTCAGCTCGCGCATGATGAGCATGTCAAAGCCCTTTTCGCTTATCTCTGTCTTGAGCGGGCACGCAGACGCAAGCTCGCTGAAAAGCAGGCAGGGACGCAGGTTAGCGAACAGTCCCAGGGACTTGCGGATCTTTAGCAGACCCGCCTCCGGACGCAGGTTCGCCGGGAGCTTGTACCACGGTGACTTGGTCGTGTCGCCGCCGATGCTTCCCATCAGCACTGCGTCGGACGCCTTGCAGCGCTCTATCGTTTCGTCGGTGAGCGGAACGCCGTTTGCGTCGATGGAACAGCCGCCCATCAGCAGCTGCTCATAATTGAACTTGTGACCGAACTTTGCCGCTACCTTGTCAAGTACCTTCATCGCTTCGGTAACGATCTCGGGACCGATACCGTCGCCCTTGATCACTGCGATATTCTTTTCCATAGAAAATCCCTCTCTAATATATGTCGATTTTAAGGCGCGATCTTCCGCCGTGCCGCTTACCGTCCGGCTGAAAGCCGAACGCGGTCAGGAACTGTATCGCCCCGCCGTTGCTGTCGTCCACCCATATAAAGGCTGTCCTGATACGCAGCGCGCGCATATTCCTCAGCGAATGCGCCAGCAGCTTTTTTCCGAGCCCCTTGCGGCGGAACCCGTCCTCGATACAGATGGAGTCTATCTCGCAGCTGTCCGGTATCATCGAGCGCTTGCACACGCAGACCCCGCGGACCGTCTTGTCACACCAGACAACGGCGGTCAGCAGCGCCTGTTTCATGCAGTCGCGATAGTAATACACGTCAAGCTGCGCGGTATAGCCGCTGGTCGCGGCAACTCCGGCGAGTACCTCGGGTGAAAGCTGTGAAGTACGCAGAACGTTCTGAATATTTATTATCACAGAACCGCCCCCAGTCGATTTCAGCCCTTGAGCGAGTTGAGAAGTCCGCCCTTGTTGATTATTTCCTTGATGAATTCAGGGAACGGCTGTGCCTGATATGTGTGTCCCTTGGTCACGTTGGTTATAACGCCAGTATCGAAATCAATGTCAACTTCGTTGCCTGCGTCGATATCCTTTGCAGCTTCGTCGCATTCGAGGATAGGCAGACCGATGTTGATGGAGTTGCGGTAGAATATTCTCGCGAATGTGGACGCGATAACGCACGCGATCCCGCTCTCCTTGATGGCAATGGGAGCATGCTCGCGGGAGCTTCCGCAGCCGAAGTTGAGGTTAGCGACCATGATGTCGCCGGGCTTTACCTTGTTTACGAAATCCTTGTCGATATCTTCCATGCAGTGGGAAGCAAGCTCCTTGTGGTCTGCGGTGTTGAGGTAACGCGCAGGGATTATTACGTCTGTATCAACATTATCGCCGTACTTGTGTACGATGCCGTGTGCTTTCATTGTGTGACCTCCTTATTCCTGTACGTCAGAGATGTAGCCTGTCAGGGCGCTTGCCGCAGCTATAGCGGGGCTTGCGAGGTATACCTCGGAAGTAACGTCGCCCATTCTGCCCACGAAGTTTCTGTTGGTGGTGGAAACTGCTCTCTCACCCGGGGCAAGGATACCCATGTGACCGCCGAGGCAGGGACCGCAGGTCGGTGCGGATACTACCATTCCGGCTTCAACGAATGTTTCGAGAAGTCCGTTGCGGAGTGCGTCCAGGTATATCTGCTGCGTTGCAGGGATAACGATCGCGCGTACTCCCTTTGCAACGCGCTTGCCCTTTACGACTGCCGCAGCAGCCTCCAGGTCAGAGTATCTGCCGTTGGTACATGAGCCGATGACTACCTGGTCGATCTTTATCTTGTCCATCTTGCCTATCTCGTCGATGGTCTTGGTGTTTTCGGGGAGGTGCGGGAATGCTACCGTCGGACGGACGGCAGACAGGTCGATGTCGATGACGCGGTTGTAATGCGCATCCGGGTCAGCCTTGAATGTTTCGAACTTGCGGTCGGTCCTGCCCTTAACGTACTCAAGGGTAACGTCGTCTACCTCGAAAATGCCGTTCTTTGCGCCTGCTTCGATAGCCATGTTAGCCATGCAGAGGCGGTCGTCCATGGAAAGGTTATTCAGACCCTCGCCGGTGAACTCCATCGACTGGTAGAGCGCACCGTCAACGCCGATCATTCCGATGATGTGCAGGATAACGTCCTTGCCGGAAACCCACTTGTTAAGCTTGCCGGTCAGGTTGAACTTGATAGCGGAGGGCACCTTGAACCATGCCTCGCCGGTAGCCATTCCTGCCGCCATATCAGTGGAGCCTACGCCGGTGGAGAATGCGCCGAGCGCTCCGTATGTACATGTGTGGCTGTCCGCGCCGATAACGCAGTCGGACGGAACTACAAGTCCTTTTTCCGGAAGGAGCGCGTGCTCTATGCCCACGTTTCCTACATCGTAGTAGTTCACGATATCGTATTTATCTGCAAAGTTGCGGCACTGCTGGCACTGCTTCGCAGCCTTGATGTCCTTGTTGGGGGTGAAGTGATCCATTACAAGGGATATTTTCGTGCGGTCGAACACACTGTCGAAACCGTTCTTCTGAAATTCGTTGATAGCGACCGGGCTGGT
>CAKSHG010000052.1 GCA_934456315.1 uncultured Oscillospiraceae bacterium
GCGTATTTCCGGCGTCAGGGACATCGACAGCTTTTCCGAAACCAAGATAGTTCTCAATACGATAATGGGCGAGCTGGTCGTCCGCGGAAGGGACCTCCACGTCCGGGAGCTTGCCGCTGAAACAGGCGAGCTTTCCATGTCCGGCGAGGTGAAAAGCCTGTTCTACAACAGCTTCAGCAGCTCCGAAAACATGTTCGGAAAGCTGTTCAGGTGACCGCTATGGCTTATTCGATTCCGGATTGTTTTATGATCGCGTTCGCTGCCGGGCTGGTTTTCTCCGTCGTTTACGAGGCGCTGCGCCTGGTCAGGGTCGTGTTCCCTTTCAGGGTCGTCACGTTCCTCTGTGATATCGCGTTTTTCGTCATCGCCGCCGGCGCTGTCCTGAAGCTGTCGCTTTCCCTCGGGAACTACATCAGGATATACACCGTGCTCGGGTTTGGCGCGGGTGTTTTTACTTATATCACGACCATCGGACGGCTTCTGAATTTCGTCGAAAACGCTGCTGCGGGCGCTGTGCGCTCGGCATTATCGGCTTTTTTCCGGTTCCTGGGGAGAATTTTAGGAAAGTTATTTGGAGCAATTGCACATTTGTGGGCTGACCTATTTGGGAAAATCAACAAAATTTGCCTGCTCGCCGAAAAAAAACTTCATCAGCCCTTGCAAAATAAGGTTAAAATGGTGTATAATAAAGAAAGTCGTAAAGAACATTCCAAGGGAAGTGAAACAGGTCATGTCATTCAGGCTAAGATCAGGCGAGGCAACAGCCCCCAGAAAAAAGCACAGAGTTCTTAGAGCAGTCGTATTCACGGCGTGCGTCATGGGCGTGGTTTACGTCGTTTCCTCGATCATTACCACCAACATCTCGATCGGTAATTACAAGCAGCAGTATGACGAGCTTGTTGCACAGACCTCCGCCGTTGAGGACTCCAACGATGAGATCCGCAGGTACCTCGACGAAAACGCCGATATGGACGAGTATATCGAGGATATGGCACGCACAAAGCTCGATTTCGCTAAGCCGGACGAGCGGGTCTACTACGTTGTTCCGGATTCCGGCAAAGCTAAGAACAACACTTCGGACGCGGATAACAACTGATATTTCAGCGGCGGTAATGATCCCGCCGCTTTTTCTCACTTTGTGGATTTGTGTCCTTGACAAATCCGCTTTTTTTGCATACAATATAAGAGGGGTTTTATTCCAAAATAAGGAGATATTAAATGCATTTTCTGACAAAATTACTTAAAAAGATGTTCAACCGCACGGTTGTCTGCGTTATCGGTATTCTGTTACAGCTCACCTATCTGGTGATAATTTTCCTGTCGTTCGGCACGCAGTACACCTACTCCTACTTCGTGTTCGTACTCCTGGGGATCGCGCTGTCACTGTATATCTATAACACGGATATCAACCCCAGCTACAAATTGGCGTGGATCTTCGCGATACTTTCGTTCCCGATCTTCGGCGTGATGTTCTACATCTTTTTCGGCAACAGCCACTCCGGCGACCGGCTGCGTAAGCGAATGACCCAGTACAACGACGAAGCGCGGCTGCTGCTTCCCCAGAACGAGGAGCTGATGAACGCCCTACGCCGCGACAACACCGCCGCTGAAAAGCAGGCGAAATACCTTTATAACTACGGAGGATACCCGGTCTACTCAAACACCAAAACTACCTACTTCCCTATCGGCGAGGCGAAATTTGCAGCAATGATAGAGGAGCTTGAAAAGGCGAAGCGGTTCATTTTCCTGGAGTATTTCATCGTTGCAGAGGGCAAAATGTGGGGAACTGTGCTGGATATCCTCGAGCGAAAGGTCAGGGAGGGCGTCGACGTCCGTATGATATACGACGACATCGGCTGCCTGTTTACACTTCCTTACAAGTACAACGAGGAACTGGAGAAGAAAGGCATAAAGTGCAAGGTTTTCAACCAGTTCCGCCCGATATGGTCGGCTAAGATGAACAACCGCGACCACCGGAAGATCCTCGTAATAGACGGACACACTGCGTTCACCGGCGGTATCAATCTCGCGGACGAATACATCAACGAATACGAAAAATACGGACACTGGAAGGACAGCGCCGTAATGCTCAAGGGCGAGGGCGTGTGGAGCTTCACGATGATGTTCCTTTCAATGTGGAACTTCCTTACCCACAGCAAGCCCGATGAATACAGCGCGTACATGCCGCGCCCAGAGGACATCGCGGATTGCAGGGGCGAGGGAGTTGTCGTTCCGTTCACCGATTCCCCGCTGGACGACGAGCCGGTCGGTGAGAACGTGTACCTCAACATCATCAACAGCGCCGAGGACTACGTTTACATCACGACCCCCTACCTCGTCATCGACAACGAAATGCAGACCGCGCTGATTCTCGCTGCAAAGAGCGGTATCGACGTGCGGATAATCACTCCGCACATTCCGGACAAGTGGTTCGTGTTCGCGGTCACCCGCGCGCACTACCGAAAGCTCGTAAAGTACGGCGTCAAGATCTACGAGTACACTCCCGGATTCATTCACGCAAAGAACTTCGTTTCGGACGACAAGGCGGCGGTCGTGGGCACGATAAACCTCGATTTCCGCAGTCTGTACCTCCACTTTGAGTGTGCGTCCTGGATGTACAGGTGCGAATGCATTCCAGACATCAAGCGCGACTACCTGGAAACCCTCAAGGTCTGCCAGGAGATAACCTATTCCGACTGCATTCACATCAATATTTTCAGGCGCATCGGCAGGGCGGTGCTTCGGCTGTTCGCGCCTATGATGTAAAAATCCACCCCGGGAGCTTCGGCTCCCGGGGTCGCTTCATATTATGTCAGTTATCTGGTTCAGGTCGGTTATCGTGTAGTCTATACGCAGGTCTGATGGCGGCTCCAGCCGTTCCGGGCAGTACCAGCAGCAGGCTATCCCGGCGTTGTTCGCGCCGCGTATGTCGCTCGTCAGGGAATCGCCAACGATGATCACTTCTTCCCTGCCCTCGGGTATCTGCGCGAATACCCTGTCGAAAAACTCCGCAGTCGGTTTCTCCGCGCCCACCTTGTCGGAGATGAATATCCCGTCAAACAGCTTGTCCAGCCCGGAAACCCGCAGCTTGCGCTCCTGCGCGACTGCGGAGCCGTTCGTCACCGCGTACTGGCGGACGCGTCCTTTCAGCGACTTCACAAGCTCAATGCTGTTGTCGTTCGGGAAAACGTGGCTGCCCAGAGTGCGCTGATAGAGGGAATTGAACTGCGATTCGTCGCAGCTCACGCCTATTTTCGCGAAGAAATCCCGGAAGCGGCTGGTGAAAAGCTCCGGCTTGGTTATCTCGCCGCGCTCCAGCAGCTTCCAGTAGCCCTCGTTTATCACGGAGTAGACCGCTACCATCTCATCGGTGCATTCCGGAAGCCCGAAATGATGGAAGCATTCCTTGATGGCGGCGTTTTCTGATTTCAGAAAGTTCAGCAGCGTTCCGTCAACGTCCCATAGTATCGCTTTGTACATAGAGTTACCTCATAAAAACAGCCGCGCGTGACCGTGCGGCTGCTGTTTATTACTTCTTGGTCTTTGCCTCGTTCTTGAGTCGCAGGTCGCGCTCGAGAATTACCTTTCTCATACGAATGCTCTTGGGGGTGACCTCAACAAGCTCGTCGTCCTGAATGAAGTCCAGGCACTCCTCAAGGCTCATCTGCTTCGGCGGAATGAGGTGCAGAGCGTCATCGGAACCGGACGCACGCGTATTGGTGAGGTGCTTCTTCTTGCAGACGTTGATAACGATATCGCCCGCCTTCGGGGATACGCCGACGATCATGCCCTCGTATACCGGAACGCCCGCGCCGATGAACAGCGTACCACGCTCCTGCGCGTTGAACAGACCGTATGTGATGGAGGGGCCTGTTTCCCACGCGATGAGGGAACCTACGGTTCTTCTCGGGATATCGCCGAAATACGGCTTATAGCAGTCGAATGTCGCGTTCATGATGCCCTCGCCCTTGGTGTCGGTCATGAACTCGCTTCTGTAGCCGAAAAGTCCTCTGGACGGTACCAGGAATTCCAGTCTTGTGCGGTTTCCGATGGGGTGCATGGAGATCATCTCGCCCTTGCGCTGACCCATGCTCTGCATTACAGCGCCCACTGCGTCCGCCGGAACGTCGGCAACCATGCGCTCAACAGGCTCGCAGAGTACGCCGTCTATCTCCTTGGTCAGTACGCGCGGCGTGCTGACGGAAAGCTCGTAGCCCTCGCGGCGCATTGTTTCGATGAGTATGGACAGGTGCATTTCGCCGCGCCCTGCGACATTGTATGCGTCCATCTTGTCGCTGTCGGTGACGCGCAGGGAAACGTCCTTGAGGGTTTCCTTCATCAGCCGCTCGCGTATCTGGCGGGAGGTAACGTACTTGCCCTCTCTGCCAGCGAACGGGCTGGTGTTTACGGAGAACGTCATTTCAACGGTCGGCTCGGATATCTTCACGAAAGGAAGCGGCTCGGGGCAGTTTACGGAGCAGATAGTCTGACCGATAGTTACGCCCTCGATACCGGAGAAGCATACGATATCTCCTACCATTGCCTCGTCAACTTCCACCTTGTTCAGACCCTCGAACTGATAGAGGGATACGATACGGCTCTTGAACGGAGCGGTACGGTTGTGGTGGTCGCAGACGATAACTTCCTGGTTCTTGCGCATTTTTCCGCGCTCGATACGTCCGATGGCGATCCTGCCGACGTACTCGTTGTAGTCGATGGAGGATACCAGCACCTGGAGCTCGCCGTCGGGGTCGCCCTCGGGAGCGGGAATGTGCTCGATTATCTTATTGAACAGCGGCTTGAAGTCGGTGCCCATCTGGTCGGGGTCGTAGGAGGAAAGTCCCAGTCTGCCGGAGCAGAAAATAACCGGGCTGTCGATCTGCTCCTCGGAAGCGTCCAGGTCGAGCAGAAGCTCCAGAACCTCGTCGACAACTTCCTTGTTGCGGGCGTCGGGACGGTCGGTCTTGTTAACTACAACGATGATCTTGTGACCCAGCTCGAGCGCCTTCTGGAGCACGAAACGGGTCTGCGGCATGGTTCCCTCGAAGGAATCCACCAGCAGGAGAACGCCGTTTACCATCTTGAGGATACGCTCTACCTCGCCGGAGAAATCCGCGTGGCCGGGGGTATCGACGATATTGATCTTAACGCCGTTATACATGCAGGAGGTGTTCTTCGCAAGAATTGTGATGCCACGCTCGCGCTCGATGGCGTTGTTGTCCATTACGCGGTCGTTTACTACCTGATTCTCGCGGAATGCGCCGCCCTGCTTGAGCATTTCGTCTACCAGGGTGGTCTTGCCGTGGTCAACGTGGGCGATTATTGCAATGTTTCGTAAGTCATTTCTTACCAATTAATTCACGATCCTTCTCATTAGATTTTTACATCGTTCTTTATTATACTACTTTTTTTTCCACCTTACAAGTGACTTGACAAAAAAACGTTGTTTTAATTATAATTGCTGATGTTGGCGGTCTGATTTTGTGTATTTTCACAAGAAAACAGAGCCTCGGAGGCTATTCCCCAGGCTCTGTTGCGGCTGTTTATTTGAACAGACGGCGCATTTTTTCCGCGAGCGCCTTCCGGCGCTCCTGCTCCGCCTGCTCGTCGAGCGTGTAGCCGTCCGGAGTCTCCCGGAGGATACTGCCCTCGCGGACTCCCTCCGGCAGGTCCCGGAGCGGGATATCCCGGCGGATATCCCCGAAGTAGACGACCGCTGTTCCATCTTCTATCCTGTCCACGACAATCATGCTGCGTCCTCCGTTCCCTGACGGTACTCGCTGCTTTCCCGGTCGGTGTAAATGGTGAAGCTTTCTCCGTCGCTTACAAAGACGATGTTGCCGTTAAGCATTGTGGTGTAGATCGTGCAGCCGTGCGACAGCAGCCGGTTCACGACCTCCTCTTTGGGGTGACCGTAGGAGTTCCCCTCGCCCACCTCGATCACGGCGTACTCCGGGCTTACTGCCTCAACGAACGCCGGCGTACTGGAGGACGTACTGCCATGGTGCCCTACCTTGAGCACATCGCTGTCGATGTACTGCCCGCTGTTCAGAATGTCGCTCTCCGCAGCGCGCTCGATGTCCCCGGTGAACAGGAACGTCCTGTTCCCGTGGACCAGGCGGAACACGATCGAGTAATTATTCAGGTTGGTATAATCATCGTGCACCGGCGCTATGAACTCAATGACCGCGCCGTTCCCGATATCAAGCTTTGCGCCCTGGCGGCAGTATTCCGCGTCGATCTTCCGGCTTCCTATCGTGTCCAGCATGCTTTCAAAGTTCTTGCCCATCGGGAGCAGGTCCGCCGGGACCTCCGGCATTATCACCTTCCCGACGGTGAATGCCTGCATTATGTCAGACATTCCGCCAATGTGGTCCTCGTGTGGGTGGGTCGCGATGATGTAGTCCAGCTTGCGTATCCCCTGGTCTTTCAGGTATTCGATTACGCGGCTGGAATGTATCTTCTCGCCGCAGTCCACCAGCACGGTGGTATCTCCGGAAACGATAAGCTCACAATCCCCCTGCTCGACATCTATAAAATGCACTGCAATGTTGCCCTCCGCGACCGTAACGGAGCTGTTCTTCCCTCCGAGCCAGTAGAGAATGTCGTCGCTGGTCGGGATAAAATCGAGCTTGAACAGCGCCTCGTTTGCGTAGATAACAAGCGAGAACACCATGAACACCGCGAAAACTACCAGCAGGACTTTAGCCGCGGGGTTTTCCCACATGCTTTTTTGACTTTGGCGGCGACGTTTTCCTGCCATTTGGTTTCCCCCTCTCGCGGACATTCGGTGAATTCGAATTGTTGGTACTGTGCGCAGAACTGCGGACAGGCTGCTTGCTGTTGTTCCTGCCCTGACTGCCGCGCTGCGGCTGCCTCTGCGGGGACGGAGCTATCAGGCAATCCTTGCCGGTGCCGATGAGGTCGCGGCGCTTTGCCATGATGAGCGCCTTTTCCACGATGTCGTGGTTCTCCGGCTTGAAGTACTGGAGCAGTGCGCGCTGCATGCGCTTTTCCTCGGGAGTCCTCGGAACGAATACCGGCTCCATCGTGTACGGGTTCAGACCCGTCCAGAACATTGCCGTGGAAATAGTTCCCGGCGTGGGGTAGAAATCCTGCACCTGCTCGGGGCGTATGTTGTGCTTTTTCAGAAACACCGCCAGCTCCACAGCCTCCTCTAGCGTACAGCCCGGGTGGCTCGACATGAGGTACGGTACAAGGTACTGCTCCTTGCCGCACTTCTTCGTTGCGGCGTAGAACTTCTTTTCGAACTCCTCGTAGACCTCGATATGCGGCTTTCCCATCAGGTCGAGCACCTTGTTGCTGGCGTGCTCCGGCGCTACCTTGAGCTGACCGCTGACATGGTACTGCACCAGCTCGTCGAGGAAGTCGTTGTTCTTGTCCTGGAGCATGTAATCGTAGCGTATGCCGGAACGTATGAATATCTTCTTGACCTTTTTGATGGAGCGCAGGCGGCGCAGCAGCCTGATGTAGTCGCTGTGGTCGGCGATGAGGTTCTTACAGGGCGTGGGAGCAAGGCACTTTTTGCCCTTGCACATGCCGTACTTTTCCTGCTTCTCGCAGGACGGGTGGCGGAAGTTCGCGGTGGGTCCGCCGACGTCGTGGATATAGCCCTTGAAGCGCGGATTCTCGGACAGCTTCACAGCCTCCTCGTAAACGGAATCCTCGCTGCGGGTCTGCACCTTTCTCCCCTGATGGAGCGCGATGGAGCAGAAGTTGCAGAATCCGAAACAGCCGCGGTTGTGGGTTATCGAGAATTCCACCTCCTGGATCGCGGGGACGCCGCCCTCCTTTTCGTACATCGGGTGGTACATGCGCATGTAGGGCAGCTCGTAGGTGTAGTCGAACTCCGACTGCGTTACGCTGCGCTGCGGAGGATTCTGCACCAGCATCATGTTTCCGTGGCGCTGCACTATCGTCCTGCCGTAGACCTCGTCCTGCTCGTCGTACTGCTTGCGGCAGGACTTCGCGTAGGCTTTCTTGTTGTCGCGGACTATCTCGAAGCTGTCGCACTGCACCGCGCCTATCGGAGTGTTCTCCGGCTCGGTCAGGTAGCATATTCCCCGCAGGTCGTGCATGTCCTTCAGGTGCAGCCCCGCCTTGAAGTTGTTCAGCATCTGGGTCAGCGTGACCTCTCCCATGCCGTACATCAGGTAGTCCGCGCCGGTGCTCACCAGCACGGACGGCATGACGCTGTCGCTCCAGTAGTCGTAATGCGCGAATCGCCGCAGCGACGCCTCAAGACCTCCGATGGATATCTCCACGTCGGGGTACAGCCTTTTCAGATTCTGGCAGTACACCGTCAGCGCGCGGTCGGGACGTCTGCCGCCCTTTCCGCCCGGAGAGTACGCGTCGTCAAAACGCTTCTTCAGCGCGACCGTGTAATTCGACACCATGCTGTCGATGTTTCCTCCGGTCACCATGAAGCAGTACTTCGGTCTGCCGAGCTTCATGTAATCCGCGTCGCACAGCGGCTGCGCGATGATACCTACGGTGAATCCCGCAGCCTCTATCATTCGCGAGATTATCGCGATGCCGAACGTCGGGTGGTCGATGTACGCGTCCCCGGTGAAGCAGATGAAATCCAGCTGCTCTATTCCTCGTTCTTCCATATCCTGTCTGCTTACAGGCAAAAACGGCATTTTTATTCCCTCACTTTATCTTTGCTGGAGTTTCCTCTCAGCCCATTCCTGTTTTGTCATCAGTACCTGACGGGGTTTGCTGCCCTCGAGCGGTCCGACTATTCCCATTTCTTCCATTATATCCACCAGGCGCGCGGCTCTGCCGTAGCCAAGCTTCAGGCGGCGCTGAAGCGACGATGTACTGCAGGTCCCAGACTCCACAACGAAATCTATCGCTTCTTCAAGGCGCTCGTCGCTGGTGTCGATGTCCCCGCTGTCGGAGCCTGCGGAGGTCTTGCTATCCTGCGCGGAGGCGACCATTTCGGTCTGGCGCTCCACCTCTTCCATTACAAGCTCGTCGTACTCCGCCTGGAATGTCTGCTTGATGAACTCAACGACCCTTTCGACTTCCTTATCCGAAACGAAGCAGCCCTGCACTCTGACCGGCTTGGGAAGTCCGACCGGCATATACAGCATGTCGCCGTTGCCAAGGAGCTTCTCCGCACCGCTCACGTCAAGAATTACGCGGCTGTCCGTCTGGGAAGCCACCATCAGCGCGATACGGCTCGGGATATTCGCCTTGATGAGTCCGGTGACGACGTTGACGGTCGGGCGCTGCGTCGCGATGACCAGGTGCATTCCGGCTGCTCTCGCCATCTGCGCCAGGCGGACAATGCTGTCCTCCACGTCCTTCGGTGACGCCATCATCAGGTCGGCAAGCTCGTCGATGAAAATTACGATGTGCGACATCTTTTTCAGTCCGCTGTCAGGGTCACTCGCAAGCTCGTTGAAGCCGGAGAAGTCGCGGACGTTATTATCGGAGAACTGCTTGTAGCGGTTCAGCATTTCATTGACCGCCCAGGCGAGCGCGCCCGCCGCTTTCTTCGGGTCGGTGACGACCGGGATAAGCAGGTGCGGGATACCGTTGTACATCATGAACTCCACCTTTTTCGGGTCGACCATTATCAGGCGGACGTCCTGCGGGGTGGATTTCATCAGGATACTCATGATTATCGAATTTACGCACACCGACTTACCGGAGCCTGTCGTGCCCGCGATCAGCAGGTGCGGCATTTTCGCGATGTTACACGTCACCATCGCGCCGCTGATATCCTTGCCGAGCACCGTTTCAAGCTTCTTGTCGAAGCTCTTTTTGAACTCGGTGGTGTCTACCAGTTCCCGGAAAAATACCGTGTCACGCGCCTTGTTCGGCACCTCGATGCCGACCGCCGACTTGTTCGGGATAGGCGCTTCGATACGCACTCCGGCGGAGGCGAGATTCAGCGCGATGTCGTCCTGCAGTCCGGTTATCTTCGATATCTTGACGCCGGGGGCGGGCTGAAGCTCGTAACGGGTTACGGACGGTCCGCGGCTCACGCCGACAAGCTTGGTCTGGACTCCGAAGCTCTGGAGCGCTTCCACCAGCTTTTTAGAATTGCGGTCTATCTCGCTGTCGATGTCGGCCTGCGTAAGCTTCCTCTGAACTGGATTCAGCAGATTTATCGGCGGGAGAGTGTACACGTCGCTGAAATTCAGCTCCTCGGGAGCCGGCTTCTTAAGCGGCATCGCAGGTCTTTCCGCAGCAGGTCTGGGCTGCGCGGAGGGAGTCTGCGGTCTGTCCGGACGCGGGACCTCGATTATCTCGGGCTTCGGAGGCTGCGCGGATTCCTCCGGAAGCTCCTCCGCAGGCTCCCCGGGAGCCTGCGCGGGTTTCTCCGGCTCGTCCGCGACATCGTCCAGGTCGAAGGGCAGCTCGCTTTCCTCCGAGCTGGTTATGGAGTTCTCCGGGAGGTCCTCTATGGTGCTCACCGGAGTGTTTTCCGGGTTTTCTTCCTTGAATCTGTGCAGGGCGTCGATTATCGGAACAAGCTCCGCGTCCTCGTCCTCAAGCGGGTCCTTTTCGGAACGCTCCGCTTCCTCCAGGACTGCGCGGTTCTTCTGCATGATGTAGTCCTTTATCTCCGCCATGTAGTCAACGCTGTCCTCGTGCTGCTCCTCAAGGAGCTGCTCCGTCTGCGCGGGGTCAGGCTCCGGAGGGAGCTGCGGCTCTGCCGGCTTTACTGGCTCCGGGTGCGGAACTTCGATTATCGGCGGCTTACCGGAGGGCTCCGGCTCCGTATGTACAGAGGTGTCCTCCACGACAGGCTCCGGCTCGCGCTCCTCCGGGTCGGCTACGCTGAATACCGCGCGGCTTAGCTCCGCGACGGTACGCTTGTCCTCCTGCTCCGCGTCTATCTCCGCCTGTATCTTCTCCAGGTCGTCCTGGCGCAGGTGAAGCTCCTCTGCGGCTATGCGGTTCTCCTCGCGGATACGGTTGCGGTGCTCCACTGCCTTATCCTTGGCATTGCGCACCGGCTTCGTGACCCTGGTCGTGAAATCGGCAACGGTTATCCCGGTGCAGAGCAGTACGCCGACAAGTATCAGGATTATTATGAGGATAGTCGCTCCCAGACGTCCCAGGAGCAGAAGCAGTCCACCGATGAAAAGCGCGAAAACGCCGCCTCCGCGGAATTCCCTGCCGTCCTTGTAGAGGTTTGCAATGACCTCGCCGAAGTTCTCGCCGGGAACCGCCCCGACGGAGAATATCTGGACCGCTGCGCAGAGCAGAAGTATCCCGGCAACGCATTTCAGCACGTCCATTCCGAGCTTGTGGCTCTCCTTGAAAGCCGACAGCCGCACAGCGACGAAGATGACCAGCGGTCCCACGATGAACGCGGAATAGCCGAACAGTCCGTGCATCAGGTCAAAGAACCCGCGCCAGCCCTCGCCCTCGCCTGCGGGGATAACCGCAGCGAGAGTCAGCACTATTCCCACGGCGAACATTATCACCGTTGCGATGTGGCGGCGGCGCATGCTCGCTTTGAGAGC
>CAKSHG010000053.1 GCA_934456315.1 uncultured Oscillospiraceae bacterium
ATGGTCCTGCTGGTCCTGGGTATCACGATGATGTTCTCGGCGAGCCACGCGCTTTCCTATCGCGACAACGGCGGCGATTCGTACAAGTATGCGAACAGGCAGCTCATGTTTGCCGTGGCTGGGCTGGTGCTGATGTTTATTCTAAGCCGGGTGGATTACCGCATTTTTATGAAGGAATGGCACCCCAGGATATTCGGAAAGGTGCGCTGCATAACGCTTGCGCATGTGGCGCTGTGGGGCTCGCTGATACTTACCGCGCTGGTCATTCCGTTCGGTATCCGCAATATCGAGGACGGTCCCAAGCGCTGGCTTGCCCTGCCTGGAGGAATGTCCTTCCAGCCGTCTGACATGCTGAAATTCGGACTGATAATCTGGCTTGCCTACTACGTTTCGAAGAACTACCAGAAGATGCGGCACTTCGTGACCGGACTGGTGAAGCCCGGCATCGTGTTCGCCATAATAGTAGTGCTGCTGATGAAGCAGCCGCACCTTTCCTGCGTAATCATCATGGGCGTTATATTCGTTGTGATGGTGCTTGTAGGCGGAGCGAACTTCAGGCTGGTAATGACCTGCGCCCTGATAGGAATACCCTGCCTTATCCTGCTGATAAACATTTCCGGCTACAGCTACTTCTGGGACAGACTTACCATGGACCCGCTCGCCGACCCGTCCAAGACCACCTACCAGACCTACCAGGCGATACTGGCGATAGGCTCCGGCGGTCTGTGGGGAAAGGGCTTCGATAATTCCACGCAGAAGTATTACTACCTCCCGGAGGCGCAGAACGACTTCGTTTACGCCATCTGCTGCGAGGAGTTCGGCTTCATCGGCGGAGTGCTGATAATCCTGCTGTTCATCATCTTCCTGCTTCGCGGATTCTACATCGGAAGAAAGGCGCAGGACCGCTTCGGGCTAATGCTCGCGACTGGCATTTCGCTGCAGGTCGGAGCGCAGGCGCTGTTCAACATCGGTGTTAACGTGTGCGCTCTGCCGAATACCGGTATCTCGCTGCCGTTCTTCAGCTACGGAGGTACAGCGCTGCTCATGCTGCTGTGCGAGGTCGGAGTGCTGCTGTCGGTATCAAGACGTGCAAATCTGAATTAATGGGAACCTCTAAAAACCAGTTTGAAAAGGAAAATGGGCAGAGAGCGCCGAGTGCGAGGAAGTGAAACACTATGTTGCGGAGCGAAATGACCGGGTGACGGCATGGGAGCCGTCACATCAGAAATTTCACTTGTTGACAGAAGCAGGCGGTGTGTTATATAACTCAAGCGAGGTTTTTAGGGTGACCTTAGATAACAATGGGGGAACTGAAATGAAAGCAATTTTCGCAGCCGGCGGCACAGCCGGACACATAAATCCGGCGCTTGCCATCGCCGATAAGCTCAAGAGCGTATTTCCGGATACCGAGATAATGTTCATCGGAACTCCGCAGGGCATGGAGGCAAGGCTCGTAACTAAGGCGGGCTATGCGTTCACGCCGGTCGAGATGGCGGGATTCCAGCGGCACATCTCCATACAGAACATCGGCCGCAACGCAAAGGCGGCGTATCTCTATTTCTTCGCGGCAAAGCGCGCCGTCCGGAAGATCCTCAAGGATTTCCAGCCGGATATCGTCATAGGCACCGGCGGGTACGTCACCGGAACAGTGCTCGGGCAGGCTGCGGCGCTCGGGATAAAGACCGTGACCCACGAGAGCAACTCCTATCCCGGCATGGCGACTAAAATGCTCGCTAAGAAAGCCGACAAGGTCCTGCTCGCCACTGCCGACGCGGAAAAGTACCTCAGCAGTACAGAACACTGCGTTGTCACCGGAAACCCGCTGCGCTCCAACATCGAGATAGAGGAGCGCTCTGCAGCCAGAAAGCGGCTGGGGCTTCCGGACCAGTTCACGATACTCTCGTTCGGCGGGAGCCTCGGCGCTAACCGCATAACCGAGGCGGTGGCAGAGCTCATCGCCTGGGAAGAAAAGACCGGCGGGATCAACCACATACATTCCTACGGCGGCAAGGGAAAGGAGCTGTTCTATTCCGCACTGGAGCAGAGCGGCGCTCACGAGGACAAGTCGAAGCATATCTTCCGGGACTACATCGACAATATGTACACCTGCATGTGCGCGGCTGACCTGATAATTTCCCGAGCGGGCGCGATGACCATCACGGAGCTGATGGCGATAGGCAGACCGGCTGTGCTGGTTCCGTACCCGAATGCGGCGGAGAATCATCAGTACTACAACGCGCTGACGCTAAGCAACGCACACGCGGCTATCCTCATCGAGGATAAGGACCTCACCAAGGCAAGGCTGGTCGAGGAGGTATCCGCGCTTTACAGCGACCGAGGCAGGCTCGCGCTGATGGAGGAGAACTCCCGCCGCAGCGCAAAGAACGACGCGGCAGACCGTATCCTTAACGAGATCATCGACCTTCTCGGCAAGGAAAAGTTCGAGAAGTAATCACAAAAAAAGCCCTCCCGCATACTATGGAAACACAGTAATGCAGGAGGAGATGATAATATGGCAAACTGCCAGAAGCTCGTCGTGAACGGCGGGCGTCGGCTGGAGGGCGAGCTAAGGGTGCACGGTGCGAAGAACAGTGCGCTCCCGCTGCTCGCGGCGTGTGTGCTGGCGCACGGAGAATGCGTCCTGCATAACTGCCCGGAGCTTACCGATGTTGACGCGGCGTGCAGGATACTTTCCTGCCTCGGGTGCAGGTGCAGCCGGAGCGGCGACACGGTCTGCGTGGACGCGTCCAACGTCTGCGGGAATGAGATCCCCGACAGCCTTATGCGGGAAATGCGGTCGTCCATCGTGTTCCTCGGGGCGGTCCTCGGGAGAACGCGCCGCTGTAAGCTGACGTTCCCGGGCGGCTGCGAGCTTGGCGCACGTCCCATCGACCTGCACCTTTCCGCGCTGCGGGATATGGGAGTAGTCATCAATGAGGAGCACGGCTGGCTCGAATGCACCGCCCCCGGCGGGATACACGGCGGCAGTATCACGCTGTCGTTCCCATCGGTGGGAGCTACCGAGAACATAATGCTCGCCGCAGTCACCGCGTCAGGTTACACCAAGATACACAACGCCGCCCGGGAGCCGGAGATAATCGACCTGGCAGAGTTCCTGACGAAATGCGGCGCGAAAATTTCCGGCGCAGGCGGCAGCACGATATGCATCGAGGGAGTTCCGCGGCTGGAGCCGGCGGAGCATACCGTTATCCCCGACCGTATCGTTGCGGGGACGTACCTCTGCGCGGCGGCGATGACCCGCGGGGAGCTTATCCTCACGCGCTGCGAGCCGTCGCACATGACGGGGTTCCTTCCGGTGCTGGAAAGCATGGGGTGCAGGATCTACCCCTACGGCGGCGGGAAACTGTACGTCAGCTGTCCTAAGCGGCTGACCGCGCCGCCGACGATACGCACGATGCCCTACCCGGGTTTCCCGACGGATATCCAGGCGCTGTTCACTGCGGTGTGCGCCGCAGCTGAGGGTACCTCCGTGTTCGTGGAAACGATATTCGAGAACCGCTACCGCCACATTCCGGAGCTGATACGGCTCGGTGCGTCGATAAAGGTCGAGGGAAGGGTGGCTGTCGTTCAGGGAGTCGAGCAGCTTTCCGGAGCGAAGCTGTGCGCCGGAGAACTACGCGGCGGAGCCGCGCTGGTGACGGCTGCGCTTGCGGCGGAGGGCACCAGCGAGATATCCGGAGTCGGGTACATCGACAGAGGTTACGAGAGCATTGAAAAGGCGCTGCGTTCAGTCGGCGCGGATATAACCCGTTCAGGGTAAACGGCAGATAGCAGAGGAGTGAAAGAATGGGCAGTAAAAGAACCGGCTCACGTCCGGCGGGAAACGCGCCGCGCAAACGTCCCGCACAGAGCTCGAACAGACCGCAGGGCCGACAGGCGGGCAGACCCCGTCAGCAGGAAGCGCCGCAGCGCAGACCTGCGCAGCCCGACCGCGTGCAGCGCAGGAGGACGGACCGGGCGATAAACCAGGCGACGGTTCACCGCAGCGTCAAGGGCAGAAGGCGCGGCAGCCGCGGCGGGAATTACATAATGTATTACATTCTCGCGGCGATAATCATCGTTGTCGTGCTTGTCGTGCTCTCGAATACCGTACTGTTCAATTGCAGCTCCATCGAAGTAGAGGGCAATTCCCGCTACACTGCGGAGCAGATAATCGCGCCCACCGGGCTGGAAACCGGGCAGAATCTTCTGCACATCAATTCCGGCGACGCCGAAAAGCGTATTCTCGCGGCTCTCAATTATATTGATATGGCGCAGGTCAGCAAGGTATTCCCCACGAAGATAAAAATCACTGTCAAGGAAGCGGAAAAATGGTTCCTGGTAAGCCAGGACGGCGTTACCGCGGCGGTGTCGCGTATGGGCAGGATAGTGGAACTGGGTACGGAAAGCGGGCTTCCTACGGTGGTCGGCTACGAAGCCGTAGAGCTTGTTCCTGGCGCAACGCTCGCTTCAAACGAAAACGGCAAGACCGCGCTCCCGTCCGAGCTGCTGGAAAAGGCGGAGCATTACGGAATCACCGGTATAACCCGCATAGACCTGACCGACCGTTTCGATATCATGATAGACTGCGGCGACAATATCACATTGCAGCTTGGCGGCATCGCGGATATCGACAGCAAGCTGGCGGTCGGCGCAGAGGTGCTTGAGTACGAGGACTCCAACGTGACCATCAACCTCAAGAATCCGAACAGACCCTCCGCACGCGACAAGATAGTTTCAGCTGCGCTGCCGGAGCTGGGAAGCACAGCCCAGGCGACTGCGGAGGCTTCTGCGACGTCGGAAGCAGTCCCGGAGTGACGATGGAAAAGATGTGCATGTCCGGCGGTAATAATTTGTCAAAATATTTTTTAAAAAACAGTTGCAATTATCTTTTGTATCTGCTATAATATTAAGTAGTATTATATTCGCATATCATGCGCCAAAAAATTTGGAGGGAAAAAGACATGGCATTTGAAATAGATACACACGATGATGAGTTCGTGATGGACGACGATTTCGAGGACCAGACCAAAATAATGGTCATCGGCGTCGGCGGTGGCGGCGGAAACGCAGTCAGCCACATGGTCGAGGAGGATCTTACCGGCATCGACTACGTTGTTGCCAATACTGATGTCAAGGCGCTCCGCTCCAAGGACGGCAGCAGAATGCGCCGTATTCAGATAGGCAAGAAGCGCACCAGGGGACAGGGCGCAGGCAATAATCCTTCCGTAGGTCAGGATTCCGCGGAGGAGAACCGCGACGATCTCAAGAACGTTATGGAGAGCGAATCCATGGTGTTCATCGCTGCCGGAATGGGCGGCGGTACCGGTACGGGCGCTGCTCCGGTAGTTGCTTCCATCGCGAAGGAGATGGGCAAGCTGACCGTCGGCGTTGTTACCAAGCCGTTCACATTCGAGGGTCAGGCCAAGATGAACCAGGCGCTCAAGGGCGTTGCAGAGATGAGAAAGTACGTTGACTCCCTTATCGTTATCCCGAACGAGCGCGTTAAGGAGATATCCAACGCAAAGCTTAGCATGGCTGACGCGTTCAAGGCTGTTGATAACGTGCTGTACAAGGCAGTAAAGAGCATTTCCGACCTCGTAAAGGGCGTAGGCTTCATTAACCTGGACTTCGCGGACGTTACCATGGCGCTGAAGGATTCCGGCATTGCGCACATGGCGATCGGTCAGGGCAAGGGCGACAACAAGAATGCCGACGCGCTCGACCAGGTACTTCACAGCCCGCTGCTTGAAACTTCCATCAGCGGCGCACGCAGACTGCTTATCAGCATCGGCATTCCGATGACGACCTCCGCAGACGAGGTAGAGGGCATTGCGACCGAGATAACCAAGAATGCGGCTCCCGACGCAGAGATCAAGATGGGTATGCAGTTCGATGACAACCTTGCCGAGGACGAGGTTTCCATCATTGTTATCGCGACCGATTTCATTGACGAGAACGGCGAAGCAGTGGCACAGTCCGCAGAAAGTGCGCAGCAGACTGCGGCTTCCGACCCGATATTCGGTGCGGCTTCGGTTCAGAAGCCTGTCTACGACGGCTCTGACGCTGACATCGACAAGCTGATAAATCTGCTCAACAATAACAACTGACATCAAGCGTTCAATTGACTTTTCCGGAAATCCACGTCGGCAGACGTGGGTTTCTGTTTGTTTTACAGTTGGAACAACAAACCCGGCTCATGCATGAGCAATTTTGTGAAACATTATAAAGTTGCCGGAAACACTTGCATTTTTCCGGGATTTGTTATACAATAGTTATATGTGGCAGTATGCCTGCCGCGCCTACAGATATATATTGGAGGACAAAAGAATGTTCAGAAAGATTAGAAAGGCTGTGTGCTGCATTGCGGCGGCAGCTATAATGGCAGTCGTTTCTGTGACGGCTTCTGCTGATTACATATACGACTTCACCAACACCGATCTCTGCGATGAGATAGAGGCAGCAGATTACGAAATTTACGGTACCGAGGGCAGATTCACTGCCACTCTCGGTGACAGCACCGAGGAGAAGTACATCTCCCTGCGTTTCAAGCTGTTCAACGAGTACCTCGACCAGGAATTCTGGGAGTCGCCGGACGCAAAGGTTTCCGTTGACGTCAAGCTCGAAACTGCCAATAAGGACGTCATCGCATGTATCCCGGGCTTCAACAACAAGTGGGGCTGGGTCAACCCGTCAGATTACACAACGCTGAAATCCGGCGAGTGGGTTACTGTTACCGAAACCGCTTCGCACTTCCATGAGGAATTCGCAAAGGGCGAGCCTGCGTACTTGCTGTTCCAGGTCCGCACCAACTGGGGCGCTCCTGCGCAGGGCGACCTTACCGTTGCAGTCAGGAACTTCCGTATAGTGAACGGAAAGTCCACTGAATCCACAACTACCCAGACTACAACGACCGCCCCGGAGGAAACCTCCGTTCCGGAAGAAACATCTTCCCAGCCCGACGACACTACCGCGCCGGCACAGGAAACCGCCGAGCCGGCAAACACGCTGGAGAATGAGGGTTCCGGGGAGGTTCCCGCAACAGATCAGGCTACCGCAGAGTCAAAGACCGAAGAAGCAGTCACCGACCCGACTGATTCCACCGACAAGCCGGACGACAACGGACCGGCAGCAACCACCGCAGCAACCACTATCCGCACCGCAGCAACGATGGCGACTTCGTCCGCGATAAATTACAGCCAGCTCTACGCAGAGCCGGAATCCCCGATAATGCTTATCCTTATTATAATAGGCGTTGCCGTAGTTATCGTCGCAGCCGCAGTCATCGGATACCTTATTTACAGAAAGAAGAAGTTCTATTGATGAGCTTCTGACGCAGGAGGGAATGTATGAACACAAACGGAGCAAAGAATCGCAGCTTCATGGATACTCTGGTCGCGCTTTTCAAGAATGTATGGCTAAAGCGGGGCGTAGCCCTGCTGTGCTGGGGTTACACCGGGCTGCTGATATGGCTCGCGTGGCTCAACGGCGCCTTTTTCCTTGAGTATGAAAATCCGACGTCGCTGTTTGTTGTTTATGTCTTTGTGAACATCGCTGCCCTGGGGCTGTTCATATATACCCGCCGTCAGGTAATTACGCAGATAAATGTCATGATACTTCCGCCGGTGCTGTTTGCGACTTTCCTGCTCGCTTTCGGAAACTGGTATATGATACTTCCGCCGCTGGTGGTCATCGTTGCAATGTTCTTCATCTGCACCGCCAACGAAACCCTCAAGACCGTCCTCGGCACGATGTACCTGCTGATGTACGTCATCGGCGGCGCTGCTTACATCACGATAACTCTGCTGATGGGCAAGATAACCGTTACCGGCGTCGACCTTGACCTTCGCGACCGCAATTACGAGGTGCTTTCCTCCGACGGACAGTACCGCATAGTGCGCTACGTTGACAAGCCCACCGGAGAGCGCCGCACCGCAAGCTACTATGTCGAGGACATCTCCAAGGATATGGAGATACCTTTCGGCAGCGCAAAGCGTGTGCTGGGCAGCGGCTGGGTAGTCACCGCGAAGTACACCAGCAAGTCGGACGACCCGGTTTCCTGGGTGACGAGAATGGTCGACGGAAAGAGCGTAGAAATGCTAAGCGTTGAGGGGTCCATCAAGGAAAACCCCTACCTCGCAGTTGAGCTGTCCCAGACCGAGGAGCTTGAGGAAAGCTCCGTCCCGATAACGCTTTACTATGGAACAGAGGACGCTTCCTCCCAGGGAAGCACCACAGACGTACAGACTGCAGAATGACAAAGGAGCTTTGAATTGGAAAGAGTTCTCAATTTAGCAGGGAAGAACAGCAGCGAGATATTTCAGCTTCGCTATCCTTATTCGCTGCTGACGTTCTGCGATTACGACCTGTCGTATTTTGCCGAAAACGCCATCGCGGTCTGCGATGAAGCGCTCCGCACCGGAGTGCTCGACGCAGAGCGCACCACAGACCTGCGCAATTCCCTCCGGAATATGCACGTCTGGATAGAGCACAACCTCCGCACGGTGTACGACAAAATAGTCCTGGACTGCTGGATAGACTATGTGTGCCGCAGGGATAACATCGGTACCACTGCGCTGTGGAACCGTTTCATCGACTGTAAATCCGCATTCGAAAAGGCGGTTTTTGTCAGACTGTGCGAGTACCGCTACAATAAGGGGATAAACGAGTGGCTGAATCTTGTCAGGGTGCAGGATTACGCCAAGAGCAAAATATACTTCCTTTTTTCACGGGAGATTTCCGGCGCAGATGAGGCTAACGCCCGGAGGAATTACTTCGACCTCATGTTCAGCGTTACGGCGCGGGAGCTTGGCTGCCGCCTCGAGGACCTGGGCGTGACGCAGGTGTTTTCCACCGGACGGGTTCCGTCTGCGCCTTTTATGTATCCTAATATTTCCAAGGATATAATCAAGAATCTGCTACCGGACTTCGACTACAGCGATGATTACTCGGATATCGGCTCGTATGAGTGCCTTTCCGACCAGATAGCAATGGACGCGTTTTCGCACATGAAGGCAGGGCTGGCGCAGGAATTCACAAGCTACAATATGTCCAGGGCCGCAATGGAGCACACTCCGCTTAAGGTGTACATGCCATGCGGACTGAAAGCCGTGGTCGACCTTGAGATAGACGCGCTCATCGAAAGCGGCGGCTGGCTCGCAAGGTGCAAGCGCTGCGGACGGTACTTTGTAAGGGACAGCGAGCACACCGAGGAATACTGCTCCCTGCCCGTGACAAGCGGAAAGACCTGCCTGGAGCTTTACGAAATGGAGCACCCCCGCAGCCGCGTAACTCCCGAAGCGGAAAAGCTCTGCAATGAGATAACCGATGAGATGTACGGCCGCGTGTCCTCCGGCTCGATGAGCCTTAAGGAGTACGAAAGCTGGAAACTCTACCTCGAAGCGATGAAGGGAAAGGTCAACAACGGCGAGATTTCTCCCGACGACCTTACGGCGTTCATAAACTACTCCAGGACGATGGATATCACCCGCAGCAAACCCGTGTCGCAGGTCAGAAAGCCGGAGCCGGAACGTCCGCAGGGGCGCGTAGTAAAGCCGTTTGTTCCGGAGCGCATCAGCCGCAGCGACATCGAGCGCCAGCCCGAGGAAAAGCAGCCCGAGCCAGTCGAGATACCCGCTCCGCAGCCGCGCAGGGAGGGTGGATTCTTCACCTCGCCGAGCGTCGAAAGGCAGCGTCAGGTGAAGGCTCCGGTATCGCACATTATCCGTGCGGGAGAGCAGCTGAATTACCAGGCTCCGCCTGCGTTCGTGCCGGGGGCAGTTCCGTCCGCGCAATCCAGTCAGCCGGAGCAGACTGCAAAGCCCGCGAAGCCTGTTCAGGAGCAGGGATTCACGGTGTTTGCGGAAGAGCCGCAGCGTTATTCCGAACCGGAGGTCGCAGTACAGCACGTTGTACGGTCAGCCGGGAAATACGAACAGAGTACAGCTGACGAGCGTACTGAACGAACCAAACGCGCTGAACCTACCGAATTTAATGAACGCAGCGAGCGCAACGAGAAACCGCATTTCGTAGCGTTCACCGGAACGGAGTTCGAGCCCGACTCCGCGCCAGCCCGCGGAGTTCCCACAGCGGAAAACGAGCTTCCCGACTTTGAGGAAGCTCCGGAGGAACCTGTACCCGAGTGGGAGAAAGTCTCCGAGCCTGCTGAAGCTCCCCGTATCCCGGAAGCGCCCGCAGAGCCGGAGCCGGCTCCCCGTCCGAGGGTGATACGGAAGAACGCAGCAGCGATATCTGCATACGGCAAGATCGCCGGGACGCCGCTTGGAACGGCAGAGCAGACTTACGAAGCCGTGTCGCGGCCCGAACCGGAAAATGAGTCCGCGCAGTACGGAACAGCTGGTCCTGAATCCCCGGTCAACGCGGCGGATCAGGAAAATTCAGCGAATCCTGCGGAGCCTGAAAAGGATCCATTCTGGGAGTTCGGCTCCATATTCGATGTGCTCGAGCAGTCGGAGAGCGATATGAGCAAGCCGGTACAGCGCACAGTGGAACCGGAGGAGAAGACGGTCAGGTCAGGGCAGCACCGCAAATCCAGGGAGCAGACCGCCGTGAACGGTCAGGGCACTGAAAAGCACCGTCCCGCAAAGAAGCGTGCAGCCGCCCCGGAGCAACCCGTACCAGTTGAATCGGTTCAGCATGAGCAGCCGGAACAGCCTGAGGTCCCGACTGGGATCTGGACAGAGGAACGCCACTTGTTTGACGGAGAGAATCCGGACACTTCAGCCCATGAGGAGCTGAATATGCTCAAGGATAAAAAGCGCGGCAGGTCGAGCAAGACCCAGCGTCTTTTTGACGCGATAATGCGTGAATCCGACGATAATCCGAATTTCCGCAAAAAGTAATTTAAGTGAAATCAATGAAATTACTTAGGTAAATGAGAATTTAGCGGAACTTTACGGCTATTTTTCTGTAAGAATTGTGAAAATTGGGTGATGTAATCGTTTGAAATTTGTGTAATCTTAC
>CAKSHG010000054.1 GCA_934456315.1 uncultured Oscillospiraceae bacterium
GCCTTCTTCGCGGCGTCGCGCGCTGCCTGGGAATTCATCGCCTTGTTCATGATGATCATGGCGGTGTCGGGGTGTTCTTCAAAGTAATAGGTAAGCTGTTCAACGGCGATTTTATAAACCACCGGCTGAACCTCAGGATTTCCAAGTTTGCTCTTGGTCTGACCCTCAAATTCGCACTCGGGGAGCTTAACGGAGATGATAGCATTTATCGCCTCGCGGATAGCTTCGCCGCTGTAGCCTGTGAACGGCTTTTCCTCCTCGCCCTTTTTCGCGGACTTCTTCTTCGGCTTGTTCTTTTCCTGCGCTTCCTTATAAGCCTTCGCATAGTCGTTTACGACCTTGCTCAGCGCTTTCTTGAAGCCTATCTCATGGGTACCGCCCTCGCCGGTGTGGATATCGTTCGCGAATGAACGGAAAACCTCGCTGTTGAAGTCTGTCGTATACTGGAACGCGATCTCAACGTCGATACCATTCATATTTCCGGCAAGATATACAACGTCCGGGTGGAGAACATCAGCGCCGCGCTTCTTGTTGAGCCACTCAACATAGCTGCGGATACCGCCCTCGTACATCATTTCCTCATAGACTGGGTTTTCCGGGTCGCGGGTATCCGAAAGAGTTATCTTCAGACCACCGTTGAGGAATGCCTTTTCGCGCAGTCTGTCCTGTAATGTGGCGTAGTTGAATTCCGTCGTGTGGAATATCTCGCCGTCCGGCTTGAACGTAACCATTGTACCAGTGTGGTCGGTGGTACCGATGACCTTTATAGGCTCGCTGTACTCGCCGCGCTCAAAGCGCTGAAAATGAATATTCTTGCCGTCGTGTATCTCAACCTCGAGCCACTCGGACAGCGCATTGACAACAGACGCACCAACGCCGTGCAGACCGCCTGCGACCTTATATCCACCGCCGCCGAACTTACCGCCGGCATGAAGCACCGTAAACACGACTGTAGCCGCCGAGATACCCTCCGCATGGTTTATCGCAGTAGGGATACCACGACCGTTGTCCACAACGCGTATAACGTTGTCAGGGAGTATAGACACGTTGATCTCGGTGCAGTAGCCTGCCAGAGCCTCGTCGATAGAGTTATCGACGATCTCGTAAACCAGATGATGCAGACCTCCCTCGCCGGACGAGCCAACGTACATACCCGGACGCTTGCGCACAGCCTCCAGACCCTTTAAGATCTGTATGTCGTCAGCACCGTAACTCATATCCTGAGTCTTTTCATTTTCAGCCATTAAACCTTAACCTCCATAACATAACGGAGCATACCGGCTCACCGGTACACACAGCAGGGCGTACAAGCCCGCATATTGCAAAACGCATATATTATATATAGTATACCACAAAACCGCTGAAATTGCAAGCATTTCCGGCACTTTTAAGGCAAAATTTCTGCCGCATAGCATTGTTCTGAAGGTCAGTTTGTGCAGGAATCAGTACACTCCGCGAAGTAATCCAGTGGGACATTACTCTGAGTAAAAAAAAACTGCTTAAAAAATGCAGTTACCCCCTTGAAATTTACGAAATAGTATGTTATAATAAAATATATTATTATGGTCGTTCAGTATAAGCAATTATAAAGTGAACGCTCAATAAGACAATAAATCGAGAATGTGTGCAGAAATGCGCTGTTCCGATCGAATAGCTATGGAGGTGAAAATAAATGCCGAATATCAAGTCTGCAAAGAAGAGAGTTCTCATCGCCAAGGAGAGAACTGAGGCTAACAAGGCTTCCAAGACTGCACTTAAGACAGTTATCAAGAAGGCTCGTGCCGAGGGTGCTGACGCTGCTGTTATCAAGACCGCAGTTGTAAGCGTAGACAAGGCTGCAGGTAAGGGTCTTATCCACAAGAATAAGGCTGCTCGTCTGAAGTCCCAGCTTGCAAAGAAAGCAAACGCTACTGCATAATTTCTTGAAGAAAGCAAACATACACCCGCAGGCTGACAGCATGCGGGTGATTGTTTTTTTAATGCTAAATTCGGGTAAAAACGACATAAAAAGGGGGTAATTTTATGACCGGCAAAAACAGGGAAATGACCGATCCGGCAGAGATCAACAAGCTGCTGAAAGAAGCTAAGGTATGCCGTATCGCGCTGATGAACGGAGAGTATCCCTACATAATACCGATGTGTTTCGGATACAAGCTCGAGGGAAATCATCTGGAGCTGTTCTTCCACACTTCTCCGAAAGGGCAGAAGATAGACCTGATCAAAAAGAACAATATTGCAGGATTCGAGGTAGACCACCTCACCCGGCTTGTAAAAGACGAAAACGACTGTGGAATAATGGCAGTCTATGAATGCATAACCGGTACCGGCTCCATCGAAATAGTGAACGGTATCGAAAAGCTGACCGGGCTTACATCGATAATCAGCAAATACGACGAAGAAAAGACAGAGCACAAATTCAGCGAGCAGGCGCTCAACAGTATGGTGCTGCTTAAGCTGACCGCGGATAGCTACTGCTGCCGCACTCACGAAGTCGCAGAAGAAAAGATAGATCTTCCGGGTTAATAAAACACAAAAGGAGAGCCATGCTCTCCTTAATTTTATGCCCGAGTTCTATACTTACAGTTATATTTTGCTCTAACTATACACAATTTTAAACACTCGTAGTGTAAATTTTTGAGAATACAACTATCAGGAATATTTTTCAGCACATCTCTTATTAAGAGTAGAATTAGAAACATTCGTGATATAGGTCTTATCCGCGCACACAACGAATGCTTTTGGCATATCGTTGGAAACGCTGACGACCCTGCCCTGCTTTTGTGAAGCATTGAGAAAATCTGCGGTTATCCGGCTTACGGAGCATTCCTCGATGTCGAAAATTCCGATAATTTCGTCTTTTTTGACCGTGGTTTCATTACCAAGATGCAGGAACAAGGTCATCACCCCTCCGTGAAAACTCCGTTTTCAGCATGCCAGCACTTTCCACCCTGAAGCGCAGAAAGGTCGTCCATATTACAGCAAGTTATAAATACCTGACTTTTATCTATATTGTTGATAACGAAATTTCGTCTGACGCTGTCCAGCTCACTAAGGATATCATCAAGGATAACCACCGGGCAGGTCTTGTTTTTTCTGCGGATTATCTCTGCTTCCGAGAGCTTCAGCGCAAGAGCTGCGCTCCTGGTCTGACCCTGGGAGGCGAAGTCCCGGGCTGCCATTCCGTTGATGTAGAAATTAACATCATCGCGGTGAACGCCAGCCAGTGTATACCTAAGTTTCATTTCAGACTGCAGGTTATTTGCAAGTTCAGAAACATACTCGTCAAACAGTTTGTTAACATCAGAGAAGTTTATACTATTTGTTTTAAAGATAGAGCTGAAATACTCCATTTCAAGCTTCTCCGTACCCTCGGTCAGCCGGGAATAAACCTCTGCTGCATGCTGCTGAAGAAACGAGAAATACCTCAGTCGTCCGTAGGTGACATTTATCCCCTCACTGGCGAGCACCTGGTCCCATGGCGCAAGCTGCGCGGAAAGCTCCGCTTCAGATATATCCTTGCGCGCAAACGCAAGGATATTGTTGCGCTGTTTAAGACCGCGATTGTAGTTCGACAGCTTCTTCAGATGAGTCTGCGTCTGCATGACCGCCACATCATCGAGATATGCCCGGCGAAGCTCCGGCGCCCCCTTGATAAGGTTCAGATGCTCCGGAACGAACACGACATACTTAAGCACACCAAAAAGCTTTGAAGCGTCGCTGACGCTTAGTCCATTATAGGTTACAGTCGGTTTTCCATTACTTATTGTATATTCTACGATATTTTCGCGCCCGGTATTATCGTCATTTCTGAAACAAAGCCGGATAAATACTTCTGTTCCCGGTTCGCTGACCGGGACATACTGCGTATAGCGCACATGCCGGAAGCTTCCGCCCAGACAGACGGAAATCGCTTCCATAAGGTTAGTTTTGCCCTGTGCATTTTTTCCGACAAAAATGTTGAGGCTGCTGTCGAAATCCAGTTCAGCCTCGCGAATATTGCGGAAATTTCGGATATACAGTTTTGTAATGACCATTATGATTTATTCAGCAGAAGTTTCTGCGTTTTCTGCATTCTGTGCGTTTTCGTCAAGGACTATCTTGTACTTCTTGCCCTTGAACTCGATCGTATCGCCGGGCTTTATCTTCTTGCCGCGCTTGGTGCAGAGCTCGCCGTTAACATTGAACTCTCCAAGCTCAACAAGTATCTTAGCCTTTGCCCCGGTTTCAGCCAGTCCAGCAAATTTGATAAGCTGATCGAGCTTTATAAACGGTGTAACGATTTTGATTTCTTCCATTATTCTAGTGTTCCTTTCCAAATTAATTGCGGCATTCTCCGTGGGCAGACTGCCCAAAAGGCGCTTAAGATACCGCGGCGGCATGCACTATAGTATTTCTCGCGATGCCGCGTTTGCCGCTGCCTGATGTGATAAGCCCACCGCCGGAACCGCAGGTCGATATCAAAGGCAACAGAATATCTATTCATGGCAGGGGAAGCGCACTCGCTGCCTTACATGCTCTTTCCCACCGGTCTATTCATTTAAGACGCATGGGAAGAACAAGATATGTGAATTCATTCCCGCTCATGGGGAGGATTATCAGCGGAGCAACGGACGAGGTTGCGATAAGCTTTACTGTATCGGAATCGCACGCCTTGAAAGCGTCAAGCATGTACTTGGCGTTGAAACCGATGACCAGGGGCTGCCCGTTGTACTTTACTGCAATGCTGTCGTTGACCTTGCCTATAGCAGTGGTGCAGCTCATGCTGATAGTGTTGTCCTTTATCTCGCAGCGGATAGGATTCTTATTCTTCTCGTTGATGATAAGCATAGCGCGGTCGAGCATGTCTATCATTTCGCGGCAGTTTACTTCCGCATAGACCTCATCAGAGCACTTGAGGTAATTCTTGAACGGAATGAACTCGCCGTCAAGCAGACGGGATATCATGGTATATCCGTCAACGATAAAGCTTATCTGATTCTTATCTATGCAAATAGTAACATTCTTATCGCTGTCATCAGAAAGAATGTGCGTAAGCTCTTCAAGGGTCTTTGCAGGGACGATGAAGCTTATATTGTCGTAAGCGACCGGTTCCTGACGGAGCGCTATTCTGACGCCGTCGACAGCCGCAACGCTCAGAACATTGTTTTCAATCTCGAACTTGCAGCCCATAAGAGCCGGCTTGCTGTCAACGACTGCAACAGCAAACTTGGTCTGGATTATCATGCTTTTCAGCAGCTTCTGCGGCATAGAAAAGCTGGTATCAGGATTTACCTGGGGAACGTTGGGATAATCGTCCGCGCTGGAGCAGCTTACGGAGAACGAGGTCATATTATTGGTGATCTCTGCAAGGTTATTTCCGCTGCATTCGAAAGTAATATTACCGGAAGGCATCTTCCTTATAATATCAACAGCCATTTTTGCGGAGATAACGATATTGCCGCTTTCGATCCCTTCTACTTCTATAGAAGTCTTGATACCAAGATCAAGATCATATCCGGTAACTGTAAGGGTGTTTCCCTCAAGTTCCATAAGGATACCCTCAAGAGCCTGAATGCTGGATTTACCTGCTGCCGCCTTTGAGGTGGTCTGTACGACTGAGAGGATCGTATCCTTGTTGCAAATAAACTTCATATTACCTATCCTTTCTTTTCTACCATTATGCCATTCTGATCTGCTGCCGACACGCATGTTATTGTCAGCGAGCAGCCGAACCGCGCAGCGGTTTTTTCAAAGAATGAAATATATTATTTTAATAATAATAATAATAAGGACCGTTAAAATGTTGAAAAGTCCATCAAGCGGTTTAAAAAGCGGATCCGCAGCGGTAAAGTTTTTTGACTGGTCAAGTTGAAAACTCGTGGATTCCCTGCCACTGATTTTCAACAGCCTTCTGCGTTGAAAAAAATAGAAGAACAAGTTGAAAACCAGGACAAAACCGTCGGTTTCGCTCTCAAAAATAAAGGCAGTCTGCCTGACGGCAAAGAGCCTTTATTATGATGATATCACTGGTTAGCCTTGATATTCTTGATAAGATCCTCGATAACGGAACGGAAGCTGCTGTCCTTTGCCATCATTTCCTTGACATTCTTTATCGCATACACGACGGTAGAGTGATCGCGGCCACTGAACTTCTGCCCGATGGTTTCATAGGGAAGCCCGGTTATCTCCTGGATAACGTATATTGCGACCTTGCGCGCGGAGGAAACCGGAGAATTACGCTTCGGCGAACGGATCTCGTCAGGGTCAACGTTGTATATCTTGGCAGCCTCGTTGATGATCTTATCAACAGTTATCGGAATGGGCTGATGGTCGGAAACGATGTCCTTAATGACATTCTGTGCCACAACTATGGTGGGCTTTATCTGGGATACCATATAGAGTGCGTTCATCTTGGTAACGACGCCCTCGATCTGTCTGATGTTGGATTTCAGCTTTGTTGCGATGAAATCCACGACGTCCTCAGGGATCTTGAAATTAAGCAGATCCGCCTTGCGCTGAATGATGGCAAGACGTGTTTCGTACTCCGGAGCGCGGACGTCCGCAGCAAGACCTGATGAGAATCGTGTTTTCAGACGGTCGGAAATGGACTTTATTTCCTTTGCCGGGCGGTCCGATGTGAGTACGATCGCCTTGTTGAGCTTGTAAAGCTCATTAAAGATGTGGAAGAACTTTTCCTCGGTCTGCTCTTTTCCGGCGATAAACTGGATATCGTCGATGAGAAGCGCGTCTGCGCCGCGGTATTTCTCGTCGAAAAGCTCCGTCTTGTTTGCGGTTATCGAGTGCAGGAATTCATTCGTGAAGGTTTCCGCAGAAATATAGATAATGTTGATCCCGGGATAATTCTTCATCATCTCGTTCTGGATAGCTGACAGAAGATGAGTTTTTCCGAGTCCGGAATCGCCGTATATAAACAGCGGATTGTATTTTTCGTGCTGTTTCTGGGAAACTGCCTTTGCCGCAGCGTAGGCAAGATTATTGGAGGGGCCTACGATAAAGTTGTCAAACGTATATGTGACCTTATTATCGTGAACGATATTGTCTATCTTGTTTGTAAGCTCGCGGCTGTTGCGGATATCGTTGAATTTTGTTTCGGTAGTGGGGAGGTCGTCCTTGATGATTATCTCTACCTTTATCGGATTGCCAAGGACATTGGTGAACTGCTCCTCGAGCTTTTCAAGATATATCGAAATAATGGTATTGCGCTTGAATTCCGTATCGGTCGCAAGGGTGACAACATTTCCGTCCATGCTGATAGGTTCCAGTGAGTCAAGCCACAATTCCTTCGCAGAGGCGGAAATATTATATTCACTGACGTAGTTTTCAACTACGAGATTATAGATATCAGATAACGAGGAAATATTGTTCTTCATGACATTCACCATTCCATTAAGTATTCAGATGTTCCGTTATTACGTTATTAGGCGTTTCTATTGGTATAATTCTGAGCGATCAGATCATGTTCTGGACAACTGCGATAATACAGTCTGTTTAAAACACGCACAATATATAGTTAGTCACCAAAATCAAATTAAGTCAAAAGATGTCCATATTTAATAATACCATAAAAGTTGAATTTTTTCAAGCAAAAAAGCGCTTAATTATTTCACAATAATATGTGAATTTTAAACAAACGTATATATAATAAGGAATGAAACGGCGGTTGCCAGGGCGCCGGCTGCTCCGGAGAGCAGCATTTTCAGCGCAGCGGAGCGCTTGTGGCGTGAAATGTAGTCGGGAGTTGAATTCGTCATAAGGTCGATCTGGTGTTTTAGCTCCTGTTTGGAAGGTGGATCGCAGCTGTTGTTCAGAATGACGATAACTTTCTCAAAATCGGAATTTTTGGGTATTATTTCGATTATGCTTTTGGTAACGCCCTTGATCATTAGTAGAACCTCCGTTTGTTTTGTTGATTTATGAATATCAACCTGATTATTGACTGTGAATATTAAATTATACAGGTTTTAATTATTTTATCAACAAAACAATGTTAAGGTTAGAAAAACATTCTGTATAATCGGTTAAAACGCTCCCGAAATGTTGAAAACTATGTTGAAACAGTTAAAAAGTCTGCATTCTTGCTTAATTCGTATTTTGGAATATTCAACCGACAAAATGAACGGATTCAGAATTTAAGTTTAAAGTCTGTTGATTAACTCATTTTATACAGATCGTATAACTCCGGAACGCTGCGTTCCTGTGTTCAAATGCCTTATTCTGTAAATACAATGTTGAAAACTAATCAACCCACATGATTTAACGTGTTTTAACGGCCGATTTTCAACGTTGAAACAGATTTTTTGTGACCGGTGTGTTGAAAACTATGTTGAAACTGTTAAAAATCAGCATAAAACCGCCAGCTGTTGAAATTGGGGAACTGTTATATTATTTTGTTGAAAACGGGTTGATATGATGTTGATAAGAACATTGTCAACAAATCTGCGTTGAAAGTTGAAAGATCCCGAAGAAAACGTATCCGGGTTTTGAACACAAAAAAGCCGCCCGGGTGGAAAACCAGGACGGCAGACTATTCAGTTAAGTGTCACTCCTTGTCGGATTCCAGGAAGTAGGAAGCCTCCATATCGGCGACCGACAGAGCGAATGCCAGCGGGTACATTGCGAGGGCCTGACCGATGGTATTCTTATCCTCGATCCCTGAAAAACCCATATGCCAGCGAATCGCCATTGCTTCATCGCGGGTCAGGCGTATGTAGCCGCTCACCATATACACGGATTTCTCTCCGTGTCCGTAGGGCAGCGTGTCGTGGATCTCGTAGCGCGGCTGTTTCTCCCACTGACCGGTCTGCTCGTTTTTGACGTTTCGCCAGCCTACACGGTAGAAATTCACCTTGCATACGTCATGCAGCAGCGCTACGATCGCGGCGGTTTCTGCGGAAACGTTCAGACCGTACTCGTTTTTTACGCGCTCCCGCTCGAGATAGGCGGTAAGGCAGTGGTAGACGTTCAGCGAATGGCGCAGCAGCCCTCCCTCGAATGCGTTATGGTAGCGGGTGCTTGCCGGAGCGGTGAAGAAATCGCTGCGGTTCTCCAGGAAATCCAGCAGCTTGTCTGCCCCCTCGCGGGTGATGTTTTCCTTGAAAATACTGATAAATTCTTCCTTGTCAGTCATAGTGCCTCCGTGGGTCAGTTGTATCCGGTGTAGCGGACGCGCTTGCGGGTTATGGTCAGGTCGCCCGGGTCGAAGGTGTATTCGTACTGCTTGACAGTGTATTCGCCGTATTCCTTTGCGACGATACGCTGTACCATCAGACCTGCGGACTCGGGTTCGAGATGAGTGCCGTAGGGCGCTACCTCCTCGCCGTTTTCATATACGGCGACTTCTGTCAGCTTCCCGCCGGATACCGCGAAGTATCTCGCATACTGCGGAACTTCCGCTTCGTTTATCATATGGAAATCAAGCTGTATCAGGTCTGGATATTCCGTGGCGTTAAAATCCCGCATGTTGGAGATAAGCTCACAGCCGTAGGAAAGGTCCTGCAGTACGCTTTCGAAGATAAGAAAACGGTCGTCCCTGGGGACGTTTATCTTCAGCGTATCTATTATCTCCCCCTGTTTGAGGAGGTCCAGCCGGAAATCGCCGTAAAGCGCGCCGTTGATGTATGTAGTTTCAAGCTCCGGGGCTTCCGTGGTTTCAGCCAGCTTGATGCAGGATATCTCGACGGTATAGTAATCTCCCCCGGAATACACGTTCATAATAGAGTATGAAAGGCGGCTGCCTTCTATTCTCGGGGACTGTACCGCCGCAGGGATAACATCGTCCGGGGCGAGGGGCTCCGGCAGAGCAGTGGTCGTCTGCGCAGACGAGCTTGTGACTGTTGTAGCGGCGGGCTCTGTAGCCGCCGCTGTGGCGTAGGCTGAAGAGTCTGCGTTTTCAAGCGCGCAGCCGGTGGAAATACCGGTAAGCAGAGTAAGTGTTGTAACAAATAAAAGTATTTTTGACGGCTTCACGGTATCTCTCCTTTCATTGTTGTTGTCCGCTATTTATTATATAGAAAAAAACGAAAAAAATCAAGTAATTTTTTGCAGCAGTTTCCAGTGATTGAGAATATTTAGGGAATAAACTGAAATTCAGCGAATAACGGCGTTTATTGCGGCGGCGATACTGTCCGCCCAGAGCAGCGACTGGACGTCCTCGTCAGATGGGGCTGCGAGGAAACGCTGATGTCCCGGATCCCCGGTAATGCTGCTAAGCAGCGCCGCCGAGGGTACTCCAACTGCAATGACCGGGACACCTGCGGTGCGCTCCGATAGCTCTTTCCTGGGAACGGCAGCGCCGGAGCCGGGAGTGATCCCTGCGTCCGTGAGCTGGACAGTCTGGTAGAGCCGGTTCGGGACGTCGCAGCACAGCGAATCTACTGCAATGATTGCGGCAGCGCCAATTTCCCGGGCGGTGGAGCGTACCAGCGCGGCGGTTTCTATCCCGGTGCGCAATGCTACATCAGTTTCGATAGCGGCGAGTGAGAAGCGCCTGCCCTGACGGGGGGGCAGTCTGCGTACAGTGAGCGCGCCGAGGCGGTCGCGGGTGATGTCGGGATTGCCAAGACCTGCTGCTAGCAGTGTCCCGGCAGGCGGGAGAAGCTGTTCCAGTGCGCGCTTCAGCAGCGCCGGGAGGGCGTTTCCTGCAGGATCGCCCTCCAGCGTGATGTATCTGCCGGGCCGGCGGGAAAGATCCCTTGCGGCGGAGCCTGACAGTCGGATATCAGTGATCTTCACGCCGCCAATGGTGCGGCTTATGCAGCGGGTGCCGGGAATTCCTGCGGCAATGCGCGCGGATTCAACGGCGAGGTCGGAGTGTTTCATTTCTGGCTTCCTTTCTGCTGGTATAATTATGATACGGCATATTTTTTGCAGATAAAAGCAAAATAATACAGATACTCAAAAAAACATTGCAATTTTCACGGAAATGCTGTATA
>CAKSHG010000055.1 GCA_934456315.1 uncultured Oscillospiraceae bacterium
TTCCAGTTCAGCGGGAATTAGCCGTTGATCTTGGTAACAACGCCGGAACCTACGGTTCTGCCACCCTCACGGATAGCGAAACGCAGACCCTCTTCGATTGCGATAGGAGTGATGAGCTCAACGTCCATAACTACGTTATCGCCAGGCATGCACATTTCCTTGTCAGCAGGCAGGGTGATTACGCCGGTAACGTCGGTAGTTCTGAAGAAGAACTGCGGACGATAGTTGGAAACGAACGGAGTATGACGGCCGCCCTCTTCCTTCTTAAGAACGTAAACCTGACCAGTGAACTTGGTGTGCGGGTGAATGGAACCGGGCTTGCAGAGAACCTGACCACGCTCGATATCGGTACGGTTGATACCACGGAGCAGAGCGCCGATGTTGTAACCAGCAACTGCCTCGTCCAGGGTCTTTCTGAACATCTCAAGACCAGTAACAACAGTGGACTTGGGCTCTTCGGTAAGACCAGTGATCTCAACGGTATCGTTAACCTTAACAACACCACGCTCAACTCTACCAGTTGCAACGGTACCACGGCCGGTGATGGTCATAGTATCCTCAACAGGCATCAGGAACGGCTTGTTCTCATCACGCTCAGGAGCAGGAATGTACTCATCAACTGCGTCCATGAGCTCCTTGATGCAAGCGTACTCAGGAGCGTTAGGATCGGTGGAAGTGGAATCCAGAGCAACCTTAGCGGAACCACGGATAACGGGTACATCATCGCCAGGGAAGTCGTTCTGAGTCAGAACGTCACGGATATCCATCTCTACGAGGTCGAGCAGCTCGGGATCGTCAACGTCATCGCACTTGTTGATGAATACAACGATTGCAGGAACGCCTACCTGACGAGCCAGAAGGATGTGCTCCTTGGTCTGAGCCATAGGACCATCAGTACCAGCAACAACGAGGATAGCGCCGTCCATCTGAGCTGCACCAGTGATCATGTTCTTGATATAGTCAGCATGGCCGGGGCAGTCAACGTGAGCGTAGTGACGCTTCTCGGTCTCATACTCAACGTGAGCGGTATTGATTGTGATACCACGCTCTCTCTCCTCAGGAGCCTTATCGATCATGTCATATGCCTCGAACTTAGCTCTGCCCTGAAGGGACAGCCACTTTGTGATAGCTGCGGTTGTGGTGGTCTTGCCGTGGTCAACGTGACCGATGGTGCCGATGTTTACGTGGGGCTTAGTGGAATTATAATGTTCCTTTGCCATTGGTATTTCCTCCTTAATAGGTGATATCTGGTGTCCCCCATTGGGCGGGGGACGCCGTAATTTCAGTAATAATATTGTAACATCTTTCCGCGAAAAAATCAAGTAGTTTCACAGAAAAAATGTGCTGAGAGTGCAAATTTACGCGGAATTAACCGTTCTGCTTGCGCTTGCTCATGATAGCCTCGGAAATGGACTTCGGAACCTCGATGTAGTGGCTGGGCTGCATTACATACTGGCCACGGCCCTGGGTCTTGGAACGAAGGTCATTGGAGTAACCGAACATTTCAGAAAGCGGAACATATGCAGTAACCTGAACGGAACCATTTCTGGTCTCCTGGTTCTGGATCTGACCACGTCTGGAGTTGAGGTCGCCGATTACGTTACCGATATAATCATCAGGAACGACAACGTCAACACGCATGATCGGCTCGAGGATTACGGAGTGAGCCTGTCTGAGGGCTTCCTTGATAGCCATAGAACCAGCGATCTTGAACGCCATTTCAGAAGAGTCGACTTCGTGATAAGAACCGTCGTACAGGGAAACCTTGATGTCAACTACAGGATAGCCTGCGAGTACACCAGCGTTAAGAGCGCCCTGGATACCTGCGTCAACAGCAGGAATGAACTCCTTCGGGATAGAGCCGCCGACAACGTCGTTGCTGAACTCGTAACCCTTACCGGACTCGTTCGGCTCAACTCTGATCTTAACGTGACCGTACTGACCGGAACCACCGGACTGACGCTTGTACTTCATATCAACATCGGCATTGCCGGTGATGGTTTCCTTATATGCAACCTGAGGAGCACCAACGTTAGCCTCTACCTTGAACTCACGGAGAAGTCTGTCAACGATGATATCGAGGTGGAGCTCACCCATACCAGCGATGATGGTCTGACCAGTTTCCTGGTTTGTCCAGGTCTTGAATGTCGGGTCTTCTTCAGCAAGCTTTGCGAGGGCGATAGCCATCTTTTCCTGACCTGCCTTGGTCTTGGGCTCGATAGCCAGGTCGATAACCGGCTCCGGGAACTCCATGGACTCGAGGATTACAGGGTGGTTCTCATCGCAGAGAGTATCACCAGTGGTGGTGTACTTGGTACCAACTACGGCTGCGATATCACCGCACGGGCATGCGTCAATATCCTGTCTGTGGTTGGAGTGCATCTGAAGGATACGGCCCATACGCTCGTTCTTATCCTTGGTAGCGTTGAGAACGGTTGTACCAGCCTCAACGTAACCGGAGTAAACTCTGAAGAAGCAGAGCTTACCAACGAACGGGTCAGTAGCGATCTTGAATGCAAGTGCGGAGAACGGCTGATCGTCGCCAGCGTGTCTTTCAACTTCCTCGCCGGTCTCGGGATCGATACCCTTGATAGACGGGATATCGAGAGGAGAAGGCATGTAGTCAACTACAGCGTCGAGGAGCTTCTGTACGCCCTTGTTTCTGTAGGAAGTACCGCAGGTTACGGGAACGAACTTGTTCTCGATGGTGCCCTTTCTGATGGCAGCCTTGATCTCCTCGGTGGTGAAGTCCTCACCCTCGGACTCGAAGTATCTCTCCATCAGCTCGTCGTCGAGCTCTGCTACCTTCTCGAGAAGGTTCTTTCTGTACTCCTTAGCCTTATCCAGCATATCGGCAGGGATCTCTTCAACACGCATATCCTTGCCCATATCATCGTAGTAAACGTCCGCATTCATCTCAATGAGGTCGATGATTCCCTTGAAGTCCGCCTCAGAGCCGATAGGGAGCTGGATCGGAACAGCGTTGCACTTGAGTCTGTCGTGCATCATCTGAACAACATTGTAGAAGTCTGCGCCCATGATATCCATCTTGTTGACATAAGCCATTCTGGGTACATGGTATTCATCTGCCTGACGCCATACTGTTTCTGACTGAGGCTCTACGCCGCCCTTTGCACAGAAAACAGTTACGGATCCGTCAAGCACTCTCAGGGAACGCTGAACTTCAACTGTGAAGTCAACGTGACCAGGGGTGTCGATAATATTGATTCTATGACCCTTCCAGAAGGCTGTGGTTGCAGCGGAGGTGATTGTGATACCTCTCTCCTGCTCCTGAGCCATCCAGTCCATCGTAGCAGTACCATCGTGAGTTTCACCGATCTTGTGGTTTACACCAGTGTAGAACAGGATACGCTCTGTGGTAGTTGTCTTACCTGCGTCGATGTGCGCCATGATACCAATATTACGGGTCATTTCGAGAGATACGTCTCTTTTCATAAATTCCTCCGTAATTCTGGAATTACCCGGGGTTTTGGCCCCGGATAACTCATCTGTTTCTGATTACCACTTATAATGTGCGAAAGCCTTGTTAGCTTCAGCCATCTTATGAGTATCGTCACGCTTCTTGCAAGCGCCGCCCTGATTGTTAAGAGCATCAAGGATCTCGTTTGCAAGTCTTTCCTTCATTGTCTTTTCGTTACGCGCACGGCTGTAGGTGGTGATCCATCTCAGACCGAGTGTGCGTCTTCTCTCGGGGCGAACCTCCATAGGAACCTGGTAGGTTGCACCGCCGACACGGCGAGCCTTAACCTCGAGCTGCGGCATGATGTTCTCCATTGCCTCCTCGAAAGCTTCCAGAGCATCCTTGCCGGTCTTTTCAGCAACGATCTCAAATGCGCCGTAAACGATCTTCTGGGCTACGCCCTTCTTTCCGTCGAGCATGATATTGTTTACCAGTCTTGTTACGAGCTCAGAGCCGTACACAGGATCCGGAAGAACTTCACGCTTCGGAACATTACCTCTTCTTGGCACTTTACTTCCCTCCTTCATACGAAATGAAAATCATAGGTACTCGAAAGCATAAGAGCCATACTTTACATAGTGTGGCTTGACCTTCCGCCGTCCAAACAGAGGCTCTATCAAAAATAATGCCTTGTCTGACAGCAATAAGTCAGAAATTACGCTTTCTTTCCAGCCTTCGGACGCTTAGCACCATACTTGGAGCGTCCCTGCATTCTCTTGTCTACACCCTGAGCGTCGAGTGTACCTCTGATGATGTGGTAACGCACACCAGGAAGGTCCTTAACACGGCCGCCACGGATCAGAACAACGGAGTGTTCCTGCAGTTTGTGTCCGATACCGGGAATATAAGCTGTAACTTCATAACCGTTAGAAAGCTTAACTCTGGCAACCTTTCTCATTGCGGAGTTCGGCTTCTTAGGGGTCTGAGTACGAACGGCTGTGCACACGCCTCTCTTCTGGGGAGAAGACTGGTCTACCTGCTGCTTACGCAGAGTGTTCATAGACTTCTGGAGTGCAGGAGCCTTGGATTTCTTTTCAGAAACCTCACGTCCCTTGCGGACAAGCTGATTAAACGTTGGCATTATTTCACCTCCAATAAATTTTCGCATGCTCATATTTTTCCGGGCATATCCGAAAATATACTCACACGCAATTATAAATTATAAAGCAAAGAACGGTGTTTGTCAAGAGTTTCGGAGGATTTCGCCGAAACTTTGTAGCAAACACCGTTACTTATCAATCATTCACGCTGATTTTTGTGCATTTTAACCAGCGTTATCCTCGGAGTCAGCTTCAGCCTCTGCGGCGGCAGCTGCTGCCTTTTCAGCCTCGCGCTCCTCGGCGTAAAGACCTGTACCAGCCGGAATGAGCTTACCGATGATAACGTTCTCCTTCAGACCGAGCAGCGGGTCGATCTTGCCGCGGATAGCTGCGTCGGTGAGCACCTTGGTGGTTTCCTGGAAAGATGCGGCAGACAGGAAGCTGTCTGTTGCAAGAGATGCCTTGGTGATACCAAGCATCACTGCTTCGCTCTCGGGCATTCTGAGTCCTACCTCACCTGCGTCGATCCTTTCCTGGATCTCCTCGCAGACTGCTGTAAGCTCGTTCTTTCCGATGACGGAGCCGGGGAGCAGATAGCTGTCGCCCGGGTCAGTGATGTGGACCTTTCTCATCATCTGGCGAACGATTACTTCGATATGCTTATCGTTGATATCAACACCCTGTAAGCGGTAAACCTTCTGTACTTCGGCGATGATATAGTTCTGAACTGCTTCCTCACCCTTTACCTCGAGCACGTCGTGCGGGTTGATGGAGCCCTCGGTCAGCGCGTCGCCGGCAACAACGGTATCGCCGTCGTATACCTTAGGTCTGTAGCCGAACGGAACTGCATATGCTTCTTCAGTACCGTCCTCCTGGGTGATTATAGCGTGTCTGGTCTTTTTGATCTCTTCGTAGCGTACCTTACCGGATACCTTAGTGATGATAGCGGCATTCTTCGGACGGCGAGCCTCGAAAAGCTCCTCAACTCGCGGAAGACCCTGTGTGATATCCTCGGCAGATGCGATACCACCGGTATGGAACGTTCTCATGGTAAGCTGTGTACCAGGCTCACCGATGGACTGCGCCGCGATGATACCTACAGCCTCGCCGATGTTGATCAGCTGACCATTCGCAAGGGACGCGCCGTAGCAGTGAGCGCAGACGCCGTTCTTGAGTCCGCAGGTGAGCACGGAACGTACCTTTACGGTTTCCGGACCTGCCGCAACTATCTTTGCAGCGTCCTGATCGTTCATCAGCTTATCTCTGGAAACCAGAACGTTGCCGTCCTTATCGAGGAAGTCCTCGGAGAGGTAGCGTCCGACAAGGCGTTCGCCAAGCGGCTCAACGAGCTGATTGCCCTCGCGGATCTCGTATACGTCGATACCGTCTGTGGTACCGCAGTCGTCCTCGCGGATAATGACCTCCTGGGATACGTCGACCAGTCGTCTTGTCAGATAACCGGAGTCGGCGGTTCGGAGCGCCGTATCGGCAAGTCCCTTACGGGCGCCTCGGGAGGAGATGAAGTATTCCAGAATGTTAAGACCTTCACGGTAGTTGGCTCTGATAGGCATCTCGATGGTCGCACCGGACGTGTTGGCGATAAGTCCTCTCATTCCGGCGAGCTGACGGATCTGGTTCTTAGAACCTCGCGCACCGGAGTCCGCCATCATGTAGATGTTGTTGTACTTATCGAGGTTATCGTTCAGCGCAGTACCAACGTCCTCGGTCGCCTGGTTCCAGATCTTGATGAACTGCTCTTTTCTCTCGTTGTTGGAGATGAAACCGCGGTTGAACTTCTTGTTCAGAGATGCGATCTTTGCGTCAGCGTCAGCAAGTATCTGCGCCTTCTGCGGAGGGATATCAGCGTCGCAGACTGCAACGGTGATACCGGATCTTGTGGAGTACTTATAGCCCATTGCCTTGATCTTATCGAGCACCTGTGCCGTGGTAGCGGTGCCGTGATTCTTCAGGCAGCGGTCGATGATCTTACCGAGCTGGCTCTTGCCGACCTTGAAGGATATCTCGTAGTCGAGCTGGTGCTCGGGATCGGTTCTGTCAACATAACCCAGATCCTGGGGAATGTGTTCGTTGAATATGATACGTCCGACTGTAGCGGGAACGAGCTTGGTGATCTTGGTGTCGCCGAGGTCCTTGGTAACTCTTACCTTTATAGCAGCATGAATGGAGATCACGCCGTCCTGGTAAGCCATGATAGCCTCGTTTGCGTCGCGGAATACCTTGCCCTCGCCCTTTTCGCCGGGCTTGTCAAGCGTCAGGTAGTAGGAACCCAGGATCATATCCTGCGTAGGAACCGTTACAGGACGTCCGTCGGACGGCTTTAACAGGTTCTTTGCAGCGAGCATGAGAGTGCGTGCTTCTTCCTGCGCCTCTGCGGACAGGGGAAGATGTACCGCCATCTGGTCGCCGTCGAAGTCCGCGTTGAACGCGGTACAGCACAGCGGGTGGAGCTTGATAGCACGACCCTCGACGAGTACCGGCGAGAACGCCTGGATACCCAGTCTGTGCAGTGTAGGCGCACGGTTGAGCAGTACGGGGTGATCCTTGATAACGCATTCGAGGGAATCCCAGACCTTGTCCTCTGCGCGCTCTACCATCTTCTTAGCCTGCTTGATGTTCTGTGCAGCGCCCTTTACAACGAGGTCGTTGAGCACGAACGGCTTGAACAGCTCGAGAGCCATTTCCTTAGGCAGACCGCACTGATCCATCTTGAGCTCAGGACCAACGACGATAACGGAACGTCCGGAGTAGTCGACACGCTTACCGAGCAGGTTCTGACGGAAACGTCCCTGCTTACCCTTTAACAGGTCGGAAAGGGACTTGAGCGGACGGTTGTTGGAACCGGTGTACGCTCTGCCGTGTCTGCCGTTGTCTATAAGTGCGTCTACAGCTTCCTGGAGCATACGCTTCTCGTTTCTGACGATGATCTCCGGGGAGTGCATCTCGATGAGCTTTCTAAGGCGGTTGTTTCTGTTGATAACGCGGCGGTACAGATCGTTAAGGTCAGATACGCCGTAACGTCCGCCGTCGAGCTGTACCATCGGGCGGATATCCGGAGGGATAACCGGAACAGCGTCCAGTATCATCCACTCGGGACGGTTGTGGGACTGGAGGAATGCGTCAACTACGTCAAGGCGCTTGAGCAGCTTTACGCGCTTCTGACCCTGCTGTGTTGCGGAGAGTTCCTCCTTCAGCTCTGCGGAGAGCTTCTCAAGGTCGATCTCCTGGAGCAGTTCCTTTATAGCCTCCGCGCCCATGCCGGCCTTGAAATCATTGCCGTACTTGGTGCGGAAATTTGCATATTCCTTCTCCTCGAGGAGCTGATTCTTGCTCAGTTCCTTAGCCTCGCCCGGATCGATAACGATGTACTTTGTGAAGTACAGAACTTCCTCGAGGCGCTTGGGAGAGATATCCAGCATCTGACCGATGCGGGAAGGAGTACCCTTGAAGTACCAGATGTGGGAAACCGGCGCAGCCAGCTCGATGTGACCCATACGCTCACGTCTTACCTTAGCGCGTGTTACCTCGACGCCGCACTTCTCGCAGACCTTTCCTCTGAAACGAATGCGCTTGTACTTGCCGCAGTTACACTCCCAGTCCTTCTGCGGACCAAAGATACGCTCGCAGAACAGACCTTCCTTTTCCGGCTTCTGGGTACGATAATTTATGGTTTCAGGACGGAGCACTTCGCCGTAGGACCATTCTCTGATCTGGTCGGGAGAGGCAAGTCCGATCTTCATTGACTCAAATGTCGTATTCAATTATATTTACCTCATTTCTCTATCAAAGCCTGCGGAGCCCCCTGCGCATGAGCAGGGGCGCGCCGCCGGCAGGCTGTATAGGCTGTATACTTCGGAAAGCCCGGCAGGATCATTCGTCCTCGCCGAAGTCAATAGGCTCTCCGTCCGAGAAACCATCATCTGAGAAATCATCATCGTCTGAACCGGTTTCCTTGAGCTCTTCCTCGTCAATGATGCCGTAACCGCTCTTCTCAAGCTCGGAGTCATCATTAGCGTAGTTCATCTCGAAGTTTTCGCCGGGATAACGGTTTTCTTCCTCGTCCTCATCTCCGTCGTTTCTAAGGTCTACAACATCGCCGTTCTCGTCAAGGACTCTTACGTCCAGACCAAGGCCCTGAAGTTCTCTGATCATTACCTTGAACGATTCCGGAACGCCGGGCTTAGGAACGGGTTCGCCCTTTACGATAGCCTCGTAGGTCTTCTGACGGCCGATAAGGTCATCAGACTTGACGGTCAGGATCTCCTGAAGCGTATAGGCAGCGCCGTAAGCCTCCAGAGCCCAAACCTCCATCTCACCGAAACGCTGGCCGCCGAACTGAGCCTTACCGCCCAGAGGCTGCTGTGTAACGAGAGAGTAAGGACCGGTGGAACGTGCGTGGATCTTATCGTCAACGAGGTGATGCAGCTTGAGGTAATACATATAACCAACGGTTACAGGGTTATCGAACTTCTCGCCGGTGCGTCCGTCAGTGAGCTGCGTCTTGCAGTCAGAGGTGAGGGGCAGCTTTGTGAAGTCAAGTCCGGGACCGTTGAGTCCGAGCAGCTCGGGCTCTCTGCGTTCGCCTTCGCCCTTACCGATGTTGAAGATACGCTCTGCTTCCTCGGTGATCTTGCCGGCGTTGATGGACCTTGCCGCGTCATACAGCTCGCGGATATCCTGCTCGTGAGCGCCGTCGAATACCGGCGTTGCGATCTTCCAGCCGAGCGCCTTGGCAACGTAGCCGAGGTGTACCTCGAGCACCTGTCCGATGTTCATTCGGGAAGGTACGCCCAGAGGGTTAAGAACGATATCAAGCGGAGTACCGTCCGGCAGGAACGGCATATCCTCCTGACGGAGAATTCTGGAAACGACACCCTTGTTACCGTGACGGCCCGCCATCTTATCGCCGACAGAGATCTTTCTCTTCTGTGCGATGTAAACGCGAACCTTCTCGTTTACTCCGGGTGACAGCTCATCGCAGTTGCTGCGGTCGAAGATCTTGACATCGACTACGATACCGCTTACGCCGTGCGCAACTCTAAGGGAGTTGTCGCGGACTTCGCGTGCCTTTTCGCCGAAGATCGCGCGGAGCAGTCTTTCCTCGGCGTTGAGCTCTGTTTCGCCCTTCGGGGATACCTTACCAACAAGGATATCGCCGGAGTGGACTTCCGCACCGATACGAACGATACCGCGCTCGTCGAGATCCTTCAGAGCGTCTTCTGAAAGGTTAGGGATATCGCGTGTGATCTCCTCCGGACCGAGCTTGGTGTCACGGCACTCGAGCTCATATTCTTCTATATGAATAGAGGTGTAAACATCATTATAAACAAGCTTCTCGTTGATGAGAACGGCGTCCTCGTAGTTGTAGCCTTCCCATGTCATGAAGCCGATGAGGGCGTTCTTACCGAGCGCGATCTCACCCATCTTTGTAGCGGGACCGTCTGCGATAACGTCGCCTGCCTTAACGCGCTCGCCCTTGCTTACGATCGGGCGCTGGTTCACGCAGTTGCCCTGGTTGGAGCGCTTGAACTTGATGAGTCTGTAGATACGCTCCTGACCGAGGTCGTTTGTGATAACGACCTTGTCTGCGTCGACCTCGGAAACGTAACCGTCCTCCTTGGTGCATACAACAACGCCGGAGTCTACCGCAGCCTTGTATTCCATACCAGTGCCGACGATAGGATTATCAGTTACCATGAGCGGAACGGCCTGACGCTGCATGTTCGCGCCCATCAGTGCACGGTTCGCGTCATCGTTCTCGAGGAACGGGATCATAGCTGTTGCAACGGAAACGACCATCTTAGGCGATACGTCCATGAAGTCGACCTTCTCGCGGTCGATTTCGAGGATAGCGTCGCGGCAGCGTGCGTTTACGCGGGGTCTTGCGAATCTGCCTTCCTCGTCGAGGGGCTCGTTCGCCTGTGCTACGACGTAGTTATCCTCAACGTCGGCGGTCATGTAGACTACCTCGTCGAGTACCTTGCCGGTTTCCTTGTCAACGCGTCTGTAGGGAGCCTCGATGAAGCCGTAGACGTTGATCCTTGCGAAAGTCGCAAGGTAGGAGATCAGACCGATGTTAGGACCTTCAGGGGTCTCGATCGGGCACATTCTTCCGTAGTGGGAATAGTGTACGTCACGGACCTCGAATCCGGCTCTATCTCTCGACAGACCGCCCGGACCAAGGGAGGACAGACGGCGCTTGTGAGTAAGCTCGGCAAGCGGGTTGTTCTGATCCATGAACTGGGACAGCGGAGAGGAACCGAAGAACTCTCTCATCGCAGAGAT
>CAKSHG010000056.1 GCA_934456315.1 uncultured Oscillospiraceae bacterium
ACTAACATCTCGGTATTTATCCCGCACATCGGCTGCCCGCACCGGTGCAGCTTCTGCGACCAGCGGAGCATTTCCGGGGCGGCTCACGCTCCCTCCCCGGAGGAGGTGGCGGCGCTTCTGGAGGAGCAGGCTCCCCACCTCGCGCAGCGGGGAATGCAGGCTGAAATCGCGTTCTTCGGCGGGAGCTTCACGGCGGTCCCGCGGGACTACATGGTGAGCCTGCTGGAGTGCGCCAGCTCTGCGGTGCAGAAGCACCCGGAGGTCTACTGCGGGATACGCTGCTCCACGCGCCCGGACTGCGTTGACGATGAGATAATCGCGATACTGCTGAAATACGGCATGACCGCCGTGGAGCTGGGCGCGCAGTCTATGTCGGACGAGGTGCTGCTGGCGAACGAGCGCGGGCATTCTGCGGAGGACGTCCGCACTGCCTCCCGGCTGATACGGGAGAGCGGGATATCGCTCGGGCTGCAGATGATGACCGGGCTTTACCGCGATACGGAGGAAGCCGTGCGGTACACCTGCCGGGAGTTCATCGCGCTGAAGCCGGATACGGTCCGCATTTACCCGACGGTGATTTTAAGGCACACGCGGCTTGGAAAGCTGTTCGAAAGCGGGGAATACCAGAGCTTCGGCTTCGAGCAGACCGTCGACCTGTGCGCGGAGCTTCTCCGGGATTTCACGGCGGCGGGGGTCCGCGTCATAAGAATGGGGCTTCACGCCTCGGCAGAGGTGGAAAGCGAAATGCTCGGGGGAGTTTACCACCCGGCGTTCCGCGAGATAACGGAGAGCAGGCTGTTCCTGAACGACGCGAAACAGAAGCTGCTCGCTATGAAAAAAGGACATTATATTTTATACACCGACAGCCGGAACATCAGCCGCGCCGTCGGACAGAAACGCAGCAATATCGCGGCTCTGAAGGAGCTTGGATATGACGTCGAGGTAAAGCCGCTGGACGGCGCTTACATCGAACTGCGGTAAACTTGAGGTTTGTGAATGTTTTTTAAGTCACTTGAGATACACGGGTTCAAATCCTTTGCGGACAAGACCGTACTGAATTTCGACGCCCAGACCACGGCGGTCGTTGGAAGCAACGGCAACGGCAAGAGCAACATAAGCGACGCCCTGCGCTGGGTAATGGGAGAGCAGGGCGCAAAGACCCTGCGCGGCGAAAAGATGGAGGACGTCATCTTCCACGGCACCACCGACAGGAAGCCCATGGGCTTCGCAAAGGTCGCGCTGTGCATAGACAACACCGACCGCGCGCTTCCCGTCGACGCGGACGAGGTGACCATCTCCCGCAAGCTCTACCGCACGGGCGAGAGCGAGTATCTCATCAACGGCGCGAAGTCCAGACTGAAAGACATTCAGGAAATGCTGCTCGGAACAGGACTTGGCAGAGATGGCTACTCCATCATCGGGCAGGGCAGGGTCGCCGAGATAGTCAACGCCCGGGGCACGCAGCGCCGCGAGATATTCGAGGAGGCAGCGGGGATCTCGCTGTTCCTCCACAAGAAAGCGGAGGCTGAAAAGGAACTCGAGAGCGCCGAGGAGAACATCGTCCGCCAGAAGGACCTGATCCGCTCCGACGAGGAGCGGCTGCCGGTGCTGAAAAAGCAGTCGGAAAAGGCGGTGCTCGCGGCGGAGCTTCTCGATCAGAAGAAGGAGCTTGAGATCTCCGTAGGCGCGGCTCACTATGAGGAGCGCCGCACCGCGATAAAGAAACTGGACGACGACCTGCTGCTCAACCGCGCGGAGTGCGAGCACTTCGAGAAGGACGTGGAAAAGCTCCAGACCAGCATTGACGACAGCAAGGAGCGCAAATCCCGCATACAGGCGGAGCTTGAGCGGTTCCGCTCAAGCCGCGAGGCGGTGAACGCCGAGATAGCGGAGAAGCGCTCCACGATACAGGTTCGCGAGAACGACCTCAAGCACAACGACGAGCGCCGCACCGAGCTCACGGAGCAGCTGGCGAACGCCGAGGAGAGCAGCCGCAGCTTTGACGAAGCGATAAAGGAATTCCAGACTAAGATAGGGGAAAAGAACGCCGAAGTGGAGCTGCTGGAAAAGCAGCGCACCGAGCTTCAGGAGAAGCTTGCCGCGATGGCGGAGAAGAACGCCGAGAGCGACAAGGCGTATTCCGCGCTGGAGCAGGAGCTGGCGCAGCTCTACCGCGAGCGCAGCGAGGCAGACGTAAGGTCGGCGCAGGCGGAGCGTGCCGCCGCGGAGGCGGAGGAGCAGAAGCAGACGTTCCTAAGTGACGTGCAGAACTCCGAAGCGAAGCTGAAGGAGTACTCCGACAGTGCCGCCGAAGTCGAGAAATCGCTCGCAGAGGTCGGCGAGAAGCGCTCCGCGACCTCCAACAAGCTTGCGGGATATCAGCGGCTCAACGACGGAAAGGTCCGCCGCATGAACGAGGCGAAAGCCGAGGCGGAAAAGGTCCGCAGCGAGCTTGACATGATGCAGAACCGCTACAAGGTGCTGGACGACGTTGAAAAGACGATGGACGGCTACAACCGCAGCGTAAAGGAGCTCATGAGAGCCTCCCAGCAGGGGAGAATGAGCGGTATCCACGGCACCGTAGCCGACGTAGTGAGCATCGACGAGCGCTACGTCCTCGCGATAGAAACCGCGCTGGGAGCGGCTATGCAGAACGTCATCGTCGACAGCGACGAAACCGCGAAGCGCTGTATCCGCTTCCTCAAGGAGAACAATTTCGGACGCGCGACGATGCTCCCGATAACCACCATGAAAGGCCGCTTCCTGAACGAGCCGCGGTTAAGCTCCGAGCAGGGCTTCGAGGGCGTCGCGAGCGACCTTGTGGAGTGCGACCAGGAGTACCGTAACATCATCAGCTACCTGCTGGGGCTCACCGTTATCGTGGACGATATCGACACGGCGGCGTTCCTAAGCAAGAAGTACAATTTCAGGTTCCGCGTCGTTACGCTGGACGGTCAGGTGGTCAACGCCGGCGGTTCATTCACGGGCGGCAGCCGCGCGAGCAATACCGGTATCATCTCCAGGCGCCAGCAGAAAGAGGCGCTCTACACCTCGATAATCGAGATGAAAAAGACCCTGGTCGAAAAGACCGAGGCTTTCCAGCAGTACCAGGCGGAGGCTGCGAAATTCGCGGTCGAGATGGACGGCATGCAGGACGAGCTGCGCGCGTTCGATTCCCAGGAGATAAACCTCCGCGCGGAGCTTTCCAAGTTCACCACCCTGGCGCAGCAGCTCACCGAGCAGGGAGCGCACTCCAGGCAGGCTCTGGAGCGGTTCGACCTGCAAATAAAGAACTACACCGCGCAGCTTTCCGAGCTGCGTAAGGTCGTGGAGAGCTGCGACCAGAAGGCGGAGCAGCTCGAGGAGCAGCTCAGGCAGTCCGGCAGCGAGCGTGAAACTGCGGTTTCGCAGAGCAGGCAGCTTTCCGATGAGATATCCCGGATAAACCTCGAGCAGATGTCGGCGAAAAAGGACATCGACGCTTTCAACGGCGAGATACGCAACCGCGAGGAAACCCGCCGCGCGCTTTTCCAGAGCAGCGACAGCTTCAAGGAGAAGATGGCGGAGCTGGATCGCAGCGACGAGGCTATCCGCGTCGAGATAGAGAAGCTCCGTATGGAGCTCGAGCAGCACAGCGGAGAGCTTTCCGGCAAGGACGAAGACATCTCCCGCAGCATGGCGGAGATAGACCAACTCGACCTTGCGATAGGTCAGATGAACCGCGACATAACCGAGGCTATCCGCGACAAGGAGCGTTTCGCCCGGGAGGTCGCAAGGCTCGAGGAGCGCCGCAAGAGCGAGGAGCACGAGAAAGAGCGCATCGTAACGATGCTGCTCGACAGCTACGACATGACGGTGTCGATGGCGATAGAGCAGGCGAAGCCGCTAGAAAACCTGCTTGTGGCTGAAAACGAGCTGGACGAGCTGCGAAAGCAGATAACCAAGCTCGGAAACGTCAACATGGAATCCATCGAGGAATACCGCACGGTATCGGAGCGCTACAAGTTCCAGACCGCCCAGCTCGACGACATCGAAAAGAGCAAGCGCGAGCTGGAAAGGCTCATCTCCGACCTCACGGAGGACATCAAGACGCGGTTCCTCAACAGCTTCGAGGAGATAAACAAGAGCTTCAGGGAGATATTCGTCAGCATTTTCGGCGAGGGAGCGCACGGCGAGCTGAAACTCACCGACCCGGAGGACGTACTCAATTCCGGTATCGAGATACTGGCGGCGCCTCCCGGAAAGGTCATAAAGAACCTGATATCGCTCTCCGGCGGCGAGCAGACGATGGTCGCAATCACTATATACTTCGCAATCCTCAAGCACCGCCCCACGCCGTTCTGTATGCTGGACGAGGTCGACGCGGCGCTCGATGATGTGAACGTTGACAAGTACATAACCTACCTCAACCAGTTCAGCAGCCAGACGCAGCTCATGGTAATAACCCACCGCCGCGGCACTATCGAGGGCTGTAAGGTGCTTTACGGCGTGTTCATGCAGGAAAAGGGAGTTTCCCGCCTGCTGCGCCGGGAGCTTGCCGACGAACTGGACGTGGAACTTAAGTAAACGTATAACCAACGCGGCTTTGAGCATACTTTTACGGTATGCCGGAATGGAGGTCACATGGGATTTTTTGACAGATTCAAGAAGAAAAAACAGCAGGAAGAAGAGCTGAACGAACAGGAGGCTGCGCTCAATGAAAACTCCGGCGAAACCAGTAGTGAAAGCGACTCCGCCGAAAGCGGAGCTGCCGGATATCCCGAAGCTGAAGCGCCTGTTCAGCCTGACGGTGGAGTTCCCGCAGCCGAACAGGAATCCTCCTGTGACGCTCCGTTCGAGGCTCCCGAAGCCGAAGCGGAAGAGCCGCTGACCGAGCCGGGGGAACCGTCCGGACCCGCAGAGCCATGCGACCGCGAGGAACCCGGCGAGCCGGAGGACCCCGAAGAACCCGAGGAGATACCCCAGGCGATGGAGGCTCCGGAGCCGGAATCTGCCGTGGAAACCGAGGAACCGGAAGAAACAGAGGAAGCTCCGAAAAAGCAGGGCTTCTTCGAGAAGCTGAAAAACGGTCTGAAAAAGACGAAGGACGGCTTCATGAGCAAGCTGGAGCTGCTGATGAACAGCTTCACGAAGATAGACGAGGATTTCTTTGACGAGCTGGAGGAAACGCTGATACTTTCGGATATCGGCGCGGAAACCTCCATGCAGATATGCGACAAGCTGCGCCAGGCGGTGAAGCGCACCGGCGCGACCGACCCGGCGGACGTCAAGCAGCTGCTCCGCGATATCATCGCGGAAATGCTCACCGGCGACAACGAGCTGAAGCTCGACACCACTCCGTCGGTGATAATGGTGATAGGCGTCAACGGCGCGGGAAAGACCACCACGATAGGAAAGCTAGCGGCAAACCTAAGGGCGCAGGGCAAAAAGGTGATAGTTGCGGCGGCGGACACGTTCCGTGCGGCGGCTATCGACCAGCTCAACGTCTGGACTGACCGCGCAGGCGTGGATATCGTCAAGCATACCGAGGGCAGCGACCCCGCCGCAGTAGTATTCGACGCTCTGACCGCCGCAAAGGCGCGCGGCGCGGACGTAGTGCTCTGCGACACCGCCGGGAGGCTTCACAATAAGAAGAACCTCATGGAGGAGCTGAAAAAGATAGCCAGGGTCATAAACCGCGAAGTTCCCGACGCGTCGGTTGAAACTTTATTGGTTCTTGACGCGACTACTGGACAGAATGCAGTCAATCAGGCAAAACTTTTCAGTGAAAGTGCCGAAATTACGGGAATTGTTCTCACAAAGCTTGACGGAACGGCAAAAGGTGGTATAATAATACCTATAAAGAATGAGCTGGGCATTTCCGTGAAGCTTGTCGGCGTTGGAGAGAAAATCGACGACCTCCAGCCGTTTGTCCCTGCGGATTACGTCAGGGCTCTGTTCGAGTAAGAAAATATCCCCATAAAGGGTATAATAAAGCACCCCAGTGGTGCAGCAAAATGGAAAGGATTTTTTATGAAACATCTTCACAAATCGGGCGAAGAAAAACCTGCCGCCTCGTCGCCTGTCCGACAGAAATTGATAATCGCGTCCAACAACCAGGGCAAGATAAGGGAGTTCAGAAAGCTCCTTGAGCCGTTCGGTTTCGACGTTGTATCAATGCGGGAGGCAGGCTTCACAGACGAGATCGTAGAGGACGGCGATACCTTCGAGGAGAACGCGCATATCAAGGCGCGCGCAGTTTTCGAGGCAACAAAGCTCCCTACCATCGCAGACGACAGCGGACTTGAGATAGACTTCCTCAACGGCGCACCGGGTATCTATTCCGCGCGCTACGCCGGCGAGGGCGCTACCGACAAGGAGCTTTGCGAAAAGGTGCTTGAGGAGATGCACGGCGTGTCCAGACCGCTTAGGGAAGCACGCTTCGTATGCTCGATCTATTTCATCTACGCCGAGGACGATGAGTATTCCGTAAACGGTACCGTTGAGGGGTACATAGGCGATGAGATGGTCGGCGAAAAGGGCTTCGGCTACGATCCCATCTTCATGGTTGACGAGGATCACAGCATGGCGGAGCTCGACCAGGACGAGAAAAACAGGATAAGCCACCGCGCCAAGGCGTTCGAGGAGCTTGCAAAGATATTAAAGGAGAAATTCAGTTAATGCTGACAAGTAAACAGAGAGCACATCTGCGCTCCATCGCGCAGAGCTACAATACTATATTTTTCGTTGGAAAGCTGGGCATAGGCGACGAGCTTGTGAAGCAGCTTGACGACGTTCTCAACTGCCGCGAGCTCATCAAGGTGGGCGTCCAGGAGAACTGCGAGTTCACCGCCCGTGAAGCCGCAGACCAGATCGCGGAGCTCACAAAGTCCGAGGTGGTCCAGGTCATCGGCAGGAAGTTCGTGCTTTACCGCCGCAACAAGGATCCCAAGAAGCGGGTGATCGAGCTTGAGTGACACCGTTAAAAAGACCGGCATCTTCGGCGGAGCGTTCAACCCCGTACATAACGGGCATGTCCGCCTTGCCGAGGAGGCTGTGAAGCAGCTCAAGCTGCGCCGTCTGCTGATAATCCCGACGTTCGTTTCGCCGCACAAGCACACCGACCTCGCTCCGTATGAGGACAGGGCGGAGATGTGCCGCCGCGCTTTCGGGCATATCCCCGGCGCGGAGGTGAGCGACATCGAGGTAAGGCTGGGCGGCACGAGCTATTCGATAAACACCGTCCGCGCGCTGAAGGAGCTGTACCCGGACGAGCAGTTCTTCCTGCTAATCGGCGGGGATATGCTGTTCAGCTTTGACAAGTGGTACAAGTACGAGTCGCTGCTCAAGGAAACGAAGGTCTGCGCGGCAGCCCGGGACGGCGACAGCCTTGCAGACATGATGGAGTACGCCAACGAGCTTGGGCGCATAAAGGTGCTCCCTACCCAGGCGATAGAGATGTCCTCCACCGAGGTCAGGAACGCCGCGGCGCAGGGCGTGGATATTTCCGGAATGGTCCCGCAGGGCGTTGCGGATTACATCAGCGAAAAGGGACTTTACAGGTGACTTGACATGAAGAAGTGGTACGATGAGGAGTACGAATTCCAGGTGGAGGTAGTGGGATACCTCCGCGGCGACCATACCGAGCACCTCTGCCGCAACGGCGAGGAGGTCGGCGATACTTACCGCTGTACCTACGGCTGCCCGGTGAATGCCGACGGATACGGAATATGCAGCAAGACAATGATGCTGCTGTATCCGCTGATGGAGGCGGTCCGCAGCGGCGGCGACCTCGAAAACCTCGGCGGCGACAGCAGGTACGTCAAGACCATCGTATGCCCGGACGGGTGTATGATGTTCCGGCTGACCGCAAAGCCGCTTGGCAATGAGAACTTCTTCAGAGGCGGCTTCTGGAAAGAACCATAATTATACTTCGGAGGGAACCCGGTTTGAGCAGATATAAGGAATTTGACGAGTATGAGGAGCTGATAAGGGGACGCCTTTCGAAGAAGCGTTTCACCCACAGCATGAACGTCGCCGAGGCATGCTACGACCTCGCGGAGAGATTCGGCGCGGACAAGAAGCGCTGCTACCTCGCGGGACTGCTGCATGATGTCATGAAGGAGGACCTTCCCGACCGCCAGCGGCAGATGACCATCGACAGCGGAATGTCCCCCGACCCGGCGGAGATAGACACTCCGGCGCTGTGGCACGCGGTCGCGGGCGCAGCTTACGTCCGGGACAGGCTCGGGATAACCGACGAGGAGATCCTTGCCGGGATACGCTTCCACACGATAGGATGCGCGAAGATGACGAAGCTGGAGAAGATAGTCTACCTCGGGGACATGATATCCGAGGAGCGCAGCTATAAGGACGTGGACAAGTTCCGGAAGATATGCCGCGACGACCTCGACAAGGCGATGTCCGTGGCGCTCATCTACAATATCCAGGACGTCTGCAAGAAGTGCGGACACCTCCCGAGATACACCTTCGAAGCCTACAATTATTACCTGAAATACAACAAGAACAAGGAGAGTTTATGACAGACAGAGAAGAACTGGAAATTGCAGTAAAGGCGCTTGATTCCAAAAAGGCAAAGAACATCACCGCGCTGAAGGTCGAGGATCTCACTATCCTTGCGAACTATTTCGTTATAGCGTCCGCGTCCAGCACCACGCAGGTCAAGGCGCTCGCAGACGAGGTCGAATACCAGCTCGGCGAAAAGGGCGTGAAGCCCAAGGGGATCGAGGGCTACCAGAGCAAGGAGTGGATCGTGCTGGACTACTACGACATCATCGTCCACGTTTTCCTCGAGGAAACCCGCGATTTCTACCAGCTCGAGCGCCTCTGGGCGGACGGCACGCCGGTGGATATCTCCGGTATCGTCAAGGAATGATTTACCGCAAAACGCCTAAATTTTGTTCTGACTTTTGTCAAAAATGCCGAAAATGAAAATTTCTCATAAAATTTCTGATAACTGCTTGACAAAATGAGGTCTTTGCGATATAATTATTTATATACTTTTTGTATAACTACTATAAAATGTAGATAACCTATGCCTTGTGGCAAAGGGAGGGAAATATAGATGGCAGAAATTCGTCTTGGCAAAAATGAATCTCTTGATACCGCTCTCAAGCGTTTCAAGCGTTCATGCGCAAGGGACGGCGTTCTTGCTGAAGTTCGTAAAAGAGAGCATTACGAAAAGCCTTCGGTAAAACGTAAAAAGAAGTCCGAAGCTGCTCGCAAGCGTAAGTTCTGATTTTACGGAGCTTGATTGCTACTTAAAAATCAACGGTTAAACCGGGCAGATTCTGTCCGGTTTAATTGTTATCTGGACCAGAACGGAGGAAACCAATGCTGTTCAAGCCTACATTCTGGCTGAAAAGTGTGTTGCAGATAGACGAAAGGTTCCTGACAGAGAACGGCGTAAAGGCGCTCGTCCTCGATATGGACAACACCCTGTCCATGCACGGAAATCCCGCCGCCGAGGCAGGCGTGGACGAGTGGCTGGACAAAATGCGCGCCCTGGGCGTCAGAATGCGCGTGGTGTCGAACAACACCAACAAGCGCGTAGCGCCGCTCGCCGCAATGCTCGGGCTGGAGTTCACCGCCAACGGCGCAAAGCCGCTGACGTTCGGCGTGAACCGCGCCGTAAAGGCGATGGGCGTAAGGAAATCAGAAACACTGGTCGTCGGCGACCAGATATTCACCGACGTGATGGCGGGGAACCTCGCCGGGATCCGCACCGTGCTTGTGGAGCCGTTCCATCTCGAAAAGACCTGGACTTTCAGGCTCAAGCGCCGGGTGGAGAGCGTGGTGTTCCACAGGGATTATTCTAAGCTGGAGGAAAAATAATGGAGATCACATTCGGACCTGGCGGAAACGGCGAGAGCTGGGGCAAGCGCAAGTTCCCGGAGCAGCTCCCGGAGTACCTTGCCGGACTTGGGCTGAACGGCTACGAGATAGAGTGCGGCAGGGGAGTCCGCCTTGCGGAAAAGACCCCGGCGCTGCTTCCCGGGCTTGCAAAGGAGCACGGGATCTACGTCACGCTGCACGCGCCGTATTTCATCTCGCTCTCCTCGGTGGAGGAGGAAACGCGGCTCAAGAGCGTGGAGTATATCCTCCAGTCGGCGCAGGCCGCGCATTCCGTCGGCGCCAGGAAGATAGTCGTCCACAGCGGGAGCTGTTCCAAAATGACCCGCGGGCAGGCAACGGAGCTTGCAAAGGACACGCTGAAAAGAGCGCAGGAGCGCCTTGATTCCGAGGGGCTCTCCGAAATAATCATCTGCCCGGAAACGATGGGCAAGGTCAACCAGCTCGGCACCCTCGAGGAGGTGCTGGAGCTGTGCGGCGTGGACGAGCGATTCCTGCCGACGGTGGATTTCGGGCACCTCTACGCCCGTACCCACGGCGGGATAACCTGCCGGGAGGACTACGCCGGAATGCTCGACCTCATCGCGGACAAGCTCGGCACGGAGCGCCTTAACAGCATGCATATCCATTTCAGCCGTATCGAGTTCACCGCCGGAGGCGAGAAGCGCCACCTGACGTTCCAGGACACCCAGTTCGGTCCGGAGTACCAGCCCCTCATGCAGGAGATAAAGCAGCGCGGCATGACTCCGTCGATAATCTGCGAATCCGCCGGCACGCAGGCGGAGGACGCTGCGGAGTTGAAGCGCTACTACGAGAGCCTTTGAGCTGACAGGAGGATTACAATGAAGAAAATACTTATCATGAACGGTCCCAACCTCAACCTGCTGGGCGAGCGCGAGCCGAACATCTACGGAAACGAAACGCTCAACACGATAAA
>CAKSHG010000057.1 GCA_934456315.1 uncultured Oscillospiraceae bacterium
ACGCAGAAATATTCCGCGCCGTCCAGCTCTACAAATATCCAGCTTTCGGAGCGCAGTCTGCTGAATCCGGACGAGGTTGCCAAAATCAAGCGCCCGTATCAGATAGTGCTGTCGCCGGATCCTCCGGCGGTCATGTATTCGCCGGATATTTCACAGTGGACTTTTAACACAATGCTCGGCATGGGAGATAAGTCGCATAACACAAGGCTTATCGAGCTTGACGAAAACGCCCGTCCTGAACGCGGCGGCAAGTCCACTGAACAGCTTTTGTGGAAGCCCTGGGAGGAGATTTTAAGGGAAAGCTCCGTGCAATCTGCGGCAGTCCCAAGGCGCTCCGAATCAGTGCTTGACAATAAACCACCATATTTTAGAAGGGAGGCGAAATTTAGATGAAGAAACTCAAAAATACCGCCGCGGCGCTCACTGCGGCAGTAACGTCCGCGGCGATTTCCGTCGCGGCAAACGCCGAGGGCGGACTTGCCGCTTCAAAGGCGGTGACAGGCACAAAAGCACTGTTGAACGACATTTCCAACATACTGCTGGTAGTTGCTCCGCTGGTCGGCACAGCCTGCATCGTGTACTTTGCGGTGCGCCACGGTGCCGCCGAGGAAATGGACCAGAAAAAGTGGAAACAGCGCATGATAGTCGCGGCTGTATCAGTCGTAGTCGCGGTAGTCGCTTCGGCGCTCATCAACGTGCTTGTCGGCTACTACCAGTAAAGGAGAACCGCATGGAATACACATCGGGACAGCCGCCGGACTGAAACCTGTTCCTTCAACGATACAGATAAACGGAGGTCAGCAACATGAAAATAACCTGCGATCCCAAGTCTGTCCGCATAACCGCCGGACAGAACAACCGCCTTGCTACGGCAAGCATAACTCTCGACAATGCCTTTGTAGTTCGTAACATCAGCGTGATGAACGGATCCAAGGGCATTTTTGTCAATATGCCGAGCCAGAAAGGCGTTGATGCCGAGGGGAACACAAAGTATTTCGATACTGCGTTCCCTCTCAGCAAGGAACTCCGCGCCGAGCTTTCAACCGTGGTTATCGGCGCATATCAGCAGAAGCTCGCGGAGCTTCAGAACAGCGCTTCCCAGCGCGACAGCGAACCGCCCGAACAGGACGAAGAATATTCAAACGAAATGTTTTGACAACAGGAGGAAACACAATGAAGAATATCAGAAACAAGCTCACTTTCAAGGCTCTCACTCTCCGCGAGGCGGCAAGGGAGAAGGCTCTCGCACTCAGGGCAAAGGCGCTCGACACCACCGGCGAGGGCTACGTTGACACGGCGGTAAAAATCATCATCGCCGTTGTTATCGGCGCTCTGCTCATGGCTGGACTGGTCGCGCTTTTCAACGAGGTCATCATGCCCAGAGTAAACACCGAAGTCACAGAGCTTTTCGACGCCGCAGGCTGATGGATCGTTCTGCCCACCGCTGGGGCGCGGTTTACTGCCGCGCTCCGTTTCGGCGGTCCGGAGGTGAAGCATGACTTTTATAATTATTTCGCTGATCGTGGCTCTGCTCGGAGGAATAGTGACGCTGTTTTTCAGCTCCGAAATGGTTGGCGAGCTTTACACCACGGTGTTTGACTGCGGACAATACCTCACGACTGTTTCGGGAGTTGAGTTTTTCAGCCTGCTCATGCCGGTTTCATACGGCTTCGGGATAAGCCTGATAATCCTCAAATTCCTGAAGAAAGCCTTTGATATCTACGTCCTCTGGACTGACGGCGACCCGGACGCAGACCCGTTTCTGCTTCTCACGAATTTCGTCCGCGCGGTCGGAACGGCGCTGATATTTCAATGGCTGTACGGCCTTTTTGTCGATATCTGCCGCGAGATAACAAACACGATAATTTCGCAGATAAACGGCGGCACGGACATGACCACCGAGTGGGTCACTGTGATAACCAGCATGGGAATAGTTCCGGCGATTGCCGGGCTTATCTTCGTTATCTGCTGGCTGATACTTTACTTTTCGTTCATGGCGAGGGGCATTGAGATGATGGTAATGCAGATAGGCGTTCCGCTTGCCTGCGTGGGGCTTCTGGACAACGACAAGGGAGTTTTCCGGGTGTACATAAACCAGTTCGTAAAGGCGTTCGTGACCACCATCGTGCAGATAATGCTCTGCAAGATTGGGCTGTCGCTTATGCTGAACGCGACCATCATTTCCGCTTCAAATATCTTCTGGGGAATCGCCTGCATGATCGCCGCAATTTCCATGCCCAAGATACTGCGTGAATTCCTTGTACCCACCACCGGCGACGGCAGGATAGGAACGACCGTTTCGCAGACGGTCCACATCGCTTCAATGGCGAAGAACATCATTGCAAAGTAGGTGGGATATGGACACGATAAACACGCTGAGCGTATGTATGCAGGGCATAATCTCCGCCGGGCTTCTCATGCGGATAATCTTCTGCGCCGTCCGGCTGACGCATGAGGAGGAAGAATCCGGGCGTTACCGCAGGCGCATTAAAAATTCACTGGTAATGCTGGTGATTGCACAGCTCATTTTCCCGCTGAAAGAACTGCTGATATTTTATTTCGGCTCTGGTTACTAAGGGCAACACCGCACAAAGACCATTTATTGGATTTTGTACGTGTCTTGCTTGCATCTTTCCCGTCATATTGCACAATTCGTCCTTGCAAGGCGACAGCCTTGCCGCGTCCTCATTGTACAATCTGACGAAAAATCTGACTACGCAATACACGCACAATCTTTGTGCGGTATTGCCTAAGGAGAACAGCATGGACGACAAAATCATCATACCCTACGGACTTACAATGGAGCAGGAGTATTTCCCCGGCTTCGGGAGCCGCGAGCTTCGCCAGTTCTTTATAGGCGGCGCGGCTTCCGCGGTGCTGGGAGCGCTCCTGCTCATCTTTTCCGGACAGCTTCTCGCGCTCATCGTCTGCATAATGACAGGCGCTTCCGGAAGCATTATGGCGGTCCGCAAGGACCCGTACACCCGAATTTCCGTTGTAACGCAGATCGGAAACATGATAAAATTCCGGCGCACACAGCAGAATTTTCGGTACGTCTACAAATCGCCGTGGGAACAGAGCTGACGATATTCACACTGCTGTGCGTTTACTTTTTCGGGATATCCCGGCAGGACGTACAGCGGCGTGAGATATCCAACTGCGCCCCGGTGGTGCTAATTCTCGCAAGTCCGTTCGTCAGCACAGTTCCGTTTCCGGAGCGCATTCTGGGATTGTTCGGACTGCTTATCCCGCTGGCGGCGGTCAGCATTATCACGAACGGCTTCGGCATGGGAGATGTAAAGCTCTGCGCGGCTTTCGGCTGGACGCTGGGAGCGTTCACGGCTTACTGCGCCCTTGCCATTGCGCTGACCGCCGCCGTTCTCGCGGGAAAAATCACACATCAGAAACGACTGCCGCTTGCGCCGTTTTTGTGCGTCGCAGGCATGGCAATGATACTAGGTCACATCTGAAAGCCGTGAAGGAGGATTTTAGATGTGACCAATATTTATGGAGGCATTTCAATGCTGAAAAACCGTACTCTTATCGGCATAATCCTGATCGCCGCGGCGATAGGGCTGTGCTTTGGCATTTCGCCGCTTTTCAATTCTATTCTTTCAAGCAAAACCAAGATAATCCGGCTCAGGCAGGACATTCCGCAGGGAGTTCAGATAACCGGCGCAATGCTGGAAGCGGTGGAAGTCGGCACGCTGAATCTTCCTGCGGATATGCAGAACGACCCCAGGCAGATAATCGGGAAGTATACAGTTTCCGCAATGTTCGCCGGGGACAGCTTCACGGACAAGAAACTGTCAGATTCCATAGACACCTCGGACAGCCTGCTCCGTCAGCTCAAGCCTAACGAAACCGCCATGTCCGTCACCGTGAGGTCGCTTGCGAACGGACTTTCCGGAAAGCTCCAGCAGGGCGATATTATCCAGATCGTTTCCGTTGACGAGGACGACAAGGCGCAGATCTACGAGGAACTCCAGTATGTGGAGGTGCTTGCGACCACCTCGGATAAAGGCTCGGACGACACCTACCGCGACGGCGAGGTCAACGCGGACGATGAGGACAGCGGCGACCAGTCCCTTTATGCTACTGTCACTATAATTCTCCAGGACAGGGCGCAGGCGCTGAGGCTTGCGGAATGCGAGAACACCTCGCTTCATGCGGTTTTCGTCACCAGAGGCGACGAGAAATTAAAGGCGGAATGCCTGAAAGCCCAGCTCGAACTTCTCACCGGAGAAATATCCACGGCGGAAGCTGACGGCACCTCTGAACCCGTAGAAACACCCGAACCCACGTCAGAAAGCGAGGAAATCAATGGATAACAACATCATCGCAGTATACGGAAGTCCGGGTAGCTACAAAACCACGACCGCGCTTTCGCTGGCGCGGTGCATTGCTTCAAAAGGGAGCAATGTCGTGATAGTCGGAACAAGCACCATAAAGCCGCTTCTGCCCATTGCAGTGCCGTTTGAGAGCAAGTTCAGCGGTTCGCTCGGGAAGGCGCTTTCCGCCGTGGATTTCGACCGTGACGTGATTCTCAAAAATATCTTCATGGCGACTGACAAAATCGGGATACTGTCCTACAATATCCGCGAGAACAGCAATTCCTACGCGGTCGTATCTCCGGACAGAATGGACGACCTGTTCATTCAGCTCCGCCAGCAGATGGGCGCGCAGATAATCGTGGACTGCACATCTGACATCGTGAACAGCAAGCTCACTGCCAAGGCGGTAATCAACGCCACGCACGTTGTGGAGCTTCTGACCTGCGATACCAACGGGCTTGTATTCGACGGTTCGCAGGAGCCTATCCTCCAGTCGGAGCAGTACAATTACCGCGATTTTATCCGGCTCATGTCGCTGAATTCCACGATAAAGCAGGACGAAGCCGCAATGAAAAACGCGCTCGGGCGAATCTCCGGCACGATACCCTACTGCCCGAAAGCCGCCGAGTATCTCAATCAGGGAACCCTGCTGACAAAAGCGGTGGACGACCGCACCTACAATACTACGATAAAATCCCTCGCGGAGCTTGTCACAAAGGAGGTCTGAACTATGAACAATCCGTTCAGAAATCTCGTAAAAAAGCCCCCCAAGCACGAAAAAGGCGAGATAGTCGTTGCGGATTCCGGAAACGTCAAGGAAGTCGCAAAGATAATGATAGGATTTGAAGCGCTTCTCCGGGAAACGCAGTCCTATATGTCCAAAGCCTGCGGCAACAAGCTGTTTGATTCCGACCTGAAAGATGCAATGCGCCAGCTCATCAAGCAGTACATGAAGGACCACAATTACTACGTCCCGCACATGAATCTCGCCGAAGCCGCAGACCGTCTTTACGTTGAAATGGCGGAATATTCATTCCTGACGCCGCTTCTCGCCCGAAAGGACATCGAGGAGATAAACATAAATTCCTGGGACGATATTCAGATAATCCCGTCCAAAGGTCAGCAGTACAAGTATTCGGAGCATTTTTCTTCCGCACAGCACGCGGTTGACGTGGTGCGGCGTATGCTCCATAATAACAAGCTGGTTTTCGACGCTTCCAGACCGCTGGTCACTGGCTACCTCGACAAGAATATCCGAATTTCGGCTATACATTCGCTCATCGTGGGCGACGAGGTGGGAGTTTCGGTTTCCATACGAATCGTGAATCCCTGCAAGATAACAAAACAGCAGTTTATCGAGAGCGAAATGTGCACCGAGGAAATTTACGATTTCCTCGCGATATCGTTTGTTCACGGAATTTCACAGGTGTACGCCGGCGCGACAAGCTCTGGAAAAACCACAATTATGGCGGATATCATGAGCAATATTCCGGATCACCGCAGGCTTATCACCATCGAAAAATCCGTGCGTGAATTTGACCTTGTTAAGCGTGACGAAAACGGCGAAAAAATCAACAATGTCGTACATCTTGTGACCTACGAAAGCGACGATCCCACCCGATGTGTAACCATGCAGGACCTGCTCACAAAGTGCCTTACCATGCACCCTGACGCTATATGCGTTGCCGAGATGAAGAACGAAGAAGCATGGGAAGCTCAGGAAGCCGCGCGAACAGGACACACCGTCCTCACGACGACCCACGCCTCCAGCGTACAGGGTATCTACCCTAGACTTGCAACGCTGTGTATGCAGAAGCATTCAACGCCGTATCCTACCCTGATTTCGTTCGTCACCGAAGCGTTCCCGCTGGCGGTATTCCTCAAAAAGCTGGACGACGGGAAGCGCCACATCATGGAGATCGCCGAGTGCCTTGGCTGTGATGAAAAGGGCAAGGTATTCACAAAAACGCTCTGGAAGTACAGAGTGGATTCCGAGCGCATTGTTGACGGAAAAACCGTGATAGACGGGCGTTTCGTCCGGGTGAACCCCATTTCAAAGGAACTCCGGGACCGTATGCACGAAAACGGCGTTCCCAACGATGTGCTTGACAGATTTTCGGAGGTGAGATAATGGACAGGCTGATATATCTTTTCGGCGCTCTGCTTATGTCCGGCGGGATCGTGGTGCTTCTCGGAATTACTCCGGAAGTCATGACGCAGGACATAATGTCACTGCTTTCCCGGCAGAGGAGCCTGAAATACCTTGTCGCAAAGGCGCAGGGAAAAGTCCGCAGGAGCCGGCTCCAGCAGGCTGTGATGAACGTCCGCAGCGCCCTGACCGCGACCCACTCCGAGAACAAATTCTCACTGCTGATTTCCATTTCGCTTATCGGAATATGCGCCGGATTTCTGCTGGCGGCTCTGCTTCAGAATCTGCTTCTTATACCCGTATTTTCGGGTATATGCGTGGTGCTTCCGTATGCGTATGTGAATATGCTTCTGGCTAATTATAACCGCAGGATTTCCGAGGAGCTTGAAACAGCGCTGTCGATAATCACCACGAATTACGTCAGCAACGACGACATAATCTACGCCGTGGAGCAGTCCATAGACTACATAAATCCCCCGGTACAGCAGGCTTTCCGGAAATTCCTCACCCAGACGAAGCTCATAAATTCCAACGTGAAGCTGGCAATAGAACAGCTCAAAGGCGAGATAAACAACGAGGTGTTCCACGAATGGTGCGACAGCCTTATCGAGTGTCAGGACAACGTTACGCTGAAAAAGACGCTCCAGCCGATAACCGCGCGGCTTTCGGATATCCGGATAGTAAACGCTGAACTCCGCAATATGCTGATGAGTCCCCGGCGCGAACACATAATGATGGTGTTCATTCTGCTGGCAAACTACCCTATATTGTATTTCATCAACGCCGATTGGTTCAGTGTACTTTTTGATACGATATTCGGGCAGGTCGTGAACTGCATTGTGGCGGTATTCGTTATCGTGACGGTCATTCTGGCATACAAATACACCCAGCCTATCCAGTACAAGAGGTGAATATGAGTATTTATAACATTGCGCTGTACGCGGCTCTGCCGGCGGTCTGCGGACTGTTTGCCGCCGGACTGTATCAGTTCGCGCTTATTCTGCTGAAAGTTCCGTCAAGCCGCACTACCAAAGCGATAAAGGCGGTCTCCGCAAGGAACCGTCCCTCCGCCGCCGGATTCAAGAACACCTACAACGACATTTCGCTGTTCGTTTCCCGGTTCATACGGCTGAACGAATTCAAGAAAAAGGAGCTTGCAGACAGCCTGAAAATTGCGAATATCTCAATGTCCCCGGAGCTTTTCACGGCGAGGGCGCTGTTGCGTTCAGCCGGAATAATGCTGATGTCCGTGCCGTTCTTCTTTTTCCTGCCGATAATCGGACTGCTGGTCATTGTGCTGGCGGTGCTGATGTATTTTCAGGAGAAGCAGAAAGTGGATTCCTGCATAAAGGAGAAGCGGAAGCAGATAGAATTCGACCTGCCGCGCTTCGTCTACGCGATATCCCAGGAAATCCAGATGTCCCATGACGTTATCTCGATTCTGGAGCGCCACAAGGGCAACTTCTCGCCGTATCTCAACGAGGAAATCGAGATAACCATAGCGGATATGCGGACCGGCAACTACGAAGCCGCAATAACCAGATTTGAGGGGCGTATCGGCAGTACAAATCTGTCGGAGGTCTGCCGCGGATTTATTCAGATGATACGCGGCGACGACACCTCGGTTTACTGGGAAACTCTCGCAATACGCTTCTCAGAATTGCAGAAGCAGTATCTACGGAATATAGCGCTGAAAATTCCGCCAAAGGTACACAGGCTGTCTTTCTTCCTGATGATGAGCATGATGTTACTATATGTTGTGGTGCTTGGCTGGGAGCTTCTCAGCAATATGGGCGTTCTGTTCGGTTAAGGAGGTTACATGGAAAAACTTCTTAGACGGCTTAAATCCACGCGCGGCGAGGGTTATGTTGACATTACCGTTGCCGTTCTGATAATCATGATTTTACTGGCGGGAGTAATTAAAATCGCTCCGGTTTTTATCACAAAAATGACGCTCAATTCCTATGCAAACGAACTCTGCCGCGAAGCTGAAATCGCCGGGCGAATAGGAACGGAAACGACCGCCCGGCTTGACCGCCTGAACGAATCCCACCCAGACCTTGACCCCACGGTAACGTGGTCTGCAAGCGGAAATATCCAGATAGGCAGGACGTTCAGCGTGACTGTTTCCACGGATTACGATTTCAGCTTTTTCGTGTTCAATACCACCCCGATAACCATTTCAGCCACAGCGGAGGGAACAAGCGAGGTGTTCTGGAAATGAAGCGTCTGAAAAAACGAATGCTTGCGAACAGCGGATTTTCCTACGTCATAACCAGCGTTCTGATGATATGCGTGCTTCTCATAGGCGTGTCGGTTTTTGAGGTTATCCGGCTGTATATTCAGGCTGGCGTAGTGCGGGACAAGTTTGAGGATTCTATAATCTCAATGTGCGTTGAGAATTACTCCGAGATGTACCAGCCTATCCGCGAAAGCCACGCCGCAAGCTACCGCTACAACGGATTCCGCTGGGTGAACAGCAGTAAGGCGAACGAGCGATATATCCGCACTTATCTCAGCCGGGCAATGAACGCCGGGGAGATAATGCAGTGCGAAATCGTGTCGGTGAGCTTCAATGTCGAACCTGCGGCGCTTGCTCCGTTGGATACCGATTCGGCGCAGAAATATGCGGTTTCCGGAACGCTGGTGGTGCGTATTCCGTACCGCTTTGCGTGGGAGGAACTGCCGCCTATCGAGATGTCGCTGGACGTTCGGTCGCAGTGGCAGGCGAAGTTCTGATGAAAGGAAAAAACAATGCAGATAGCAATAGCGTTAGTAACTCTGGCACTCTGCGGCGGGTTCCTCTGGTGGTTCAGGAAAAGCGAGAACCGCCGAAGTTTCAAGCGGAGCGAGGAAGAATCTGCCGAGCGTGAACGCAAAGCGCAGGAAACTGCACAGGAATTCGTGAATGCCCGCGACCTCGGTGAAAACTGCCTTTACACCAACGACGGGTACATTTTCGCCTATCTCAAGGTGGACGGCGTGTGTCTGGAACTACTGAGTCGGCAGGAACAGAAAGCGCTCTGCCGGCAGGTTTCCGCGGCGTTTTCGCTGGTTCGGCGGCCGTATAAATTCAGCGGAGTGAGCCGTCCGGCGGATATCTCAAAATCCCTGCAAAAGTACAGCGAGCTTGCGGAACAGGCGGTCGGCGGCAGGAAAAAGCTCCTGCTGTCCGACGCACGGTACCTTGCGAACATGGTCGTTTCAGGCGAAACCACAGAGCGCGTGTATTATATTGCGATTTGGGACAGCATTCAGAAAGCGGACGAGCGCAGTATTACCTCCGCGGCGCAGGATATCGCAAAGAAGCTCAGCGAATGCGGGATAGGCGCGGAGCTTATCGACCGAAGCGGGATAGTCCGGCTCTGCAATCTGGTGAACAATCCGGCTTATGTCCACATTGAAAGCACTAACATCGACGAAGCCATTGCGCTTCTGGCTGTGTAAACGAAAGGAAACACGATGGTCAAGAAAAAAACAGAAATAGAAGCTCCGGCTAATGCGGCTTTGCAGGCGAGCATTACCCCGGTCGGGATAGAATTCGGCATGAATAAGCTTCGGCTTGGCGAGAATTACTGCCGGATCTACGGCATTTTCATGCTCCCGACCGAGGTGGAATACGGCTGGCTGTCGAAGCTGACGAACATTCCCGGAACGATAGTCACGATAAATTACGAACCCCGTAACAACGCCGAAGCAATAAACGACCTGTCGCGGAAAATCCGAATGTTCCGAGGGCAGGCGGCAAGTACAAAAGACCCGAAAGAGCGCATGAGGTGCGAGAAAGCCGCGCTCAGTCAGGAAACCGCCCTCCAGCGCATGGACAGCGGCAACGAAAGCATGGGCGTGTGGGATATCACCATTATGGTGCTGTCCCGGGACGAGGAGGATTTCAACAACCGCTGCACACGCGTTGAAAATACTGCGAACGTTATAGGCTGTAAGATACGCATTATGGCGAACCAGCAGAAAGAATCCTACCAGCACCTTTCCCCGACCTATCCGCAGATTCCGGAAATTCGCGAGGAAAACGCCCGGCAGTACCTTGTCGGCGACATAATCGGCGGATTTCCGTTCGCAAGCGGGAGCTTCACCGACAGCGGCGGCTTCTATCTCGGACGGGATTC
>CAKSHG010000058.1 GCA_934456315.1 uncultured Oscillospiraceae bacterium
GCGCGTATCTCCCGGGCAGTGCTGTCCAGCAGAGCCAGGAGCTCCTGCTCCTGCTGGTCGGAAAGCGCGTCCTGGTTGTCCTCAAGCGCGCCGAAGTAGCCGTAGCCGCCGTCGGCGGAAGCCGCTGTGCTGAACGCTCCGGACATGACGAATATCACGGCGCAGGTCAGCAGCGGGAGCAGTCCTTTCAGTAACTTACGCAAAAATGACACCCCCTAACAGCGAGAGCAGAGCCTCGAGAACAACGAAGATCCCCGCGCCGAACAGGAACTTTTTCAGCCTGCTCACCGGGAGCACTCCGAAGCTCGACCCGGTCTGACCGTTCATAACGAACGGGTAATCCTTGCCCTTATAGGTGTAATTCAGGAACCACACCGGAAGCAGCCCGTAGACCGTCTGCTGCGTGGCGAAATGCACATTGCTGCGCTTTTCCGTAACGGAGCTGTAGCCCGATATGTCGGCGCGGAGGACTTCTGCGGCTGCGGTATTGATCCGGCGGTCGATGCTCTGAGCGGCTTCCTCGGCGGTGACGTCGTACTTTTCAGCTCCGCAGCCGGAAAGGTAGCTCATCGAAAACGGCTTGATACCGGAATAATCGAACGGCTCGATGCTTTCCATCAGGCTGTCGTCGATGCGCTTTGAGCCGTCGCAGGGGACCCTGACGAACGTCATGTCTGCGCGGCGGGTCACGCTGAACACCTTGGTGTTAGTGTACCTCATATCTCCAACGCGCCAGGAATGCACCTTGTGACCCTCCGCTTCCATGGATGCGTCCACCCTGCCGCTTTTCAGCCAGTATGGGACGTACAGCGGCGTGATGTTCTGTATCTGCGCTTCGCTGGTGAAGCCTTTCGGCAGCAGGAATTTTCCCTTGCAGTACGCTTTGAACGCCGATTCCGCCTGCTCGCGGGTCTTGGTGAACGGGATTATCACGTTCGGCTTGAATTCGCCGGAGAGCCGTCCGGTAAGTATTACCGGCGTGTGGCAGAAGTGGCAGCGGGTGGAGGCGGTCAGGCTGTCGCAGATGACTCCCGCGCCGCAGTTCGGGCAGGTGTACAGCGCGGACGCGCCGGAGAACTCCTCCGCCTGCTGGTTGGATTCGTCCTGTGCGGCTTCCTGTTCCGCTTCGAGGTTCTCCTGGGAGAGCTCGAAGCCCTCGTTCTCGGCGAATCGCTTCTTGATGTCCTCCTCGGTGAATTCGCCGTCGCAGAAAAGGCACTTGAATTTACCGAGGGCGTTGTTGTATTCCAGCGCCGCATTGCAGTTAGGGCACTGGTATGTAACGGTTTTTATCTCCATTTATGCTCCTATTAAGTGTCAGTTTACTGATATGGAACCGAGGGTTTCTCCGATACTGCCGTTGATGACGATATCGGCTTCGCTGTCGGCGGATGTCGGGGATTTGTTGATGACCACAAGACGCCTGCCGTTGAAGAAGCGTATCAGTCCCGCCGCCGGCTGCACCGCAAGGGAGGTCCCTCCGATGATGAGCACGTCAGCTTCGGATATCGCGTTTATCGCGGCGTTGATGTCGGATTCATTCAGGGCTTCCTCGTACAGCACTACGTCGGGCTTCACGATACCTCCGCAGGGGCAGTGCGGCACTCCCTCGGTGGAGGTGATGAAATCCAGCCCGTAGGGCTTTCCGCACTTCATGCAGAAATTCCGGCGAACCGAGCCGTGCAGCTCTATCACGTTCCTGCTGCCCGCGTCGGAATGCAGCCCGTCGATGTTCTGCGTGACCACGGTGGAGAGCTTCCCGGCGCGCTCCAGCTCCGCGAGCTTGAGATGAGCCGCGTTTGGTTTGGCGGCTGGGTATATCATGCGGTCGCGGTAGAAACGGTAGAATTCTTCCGGATTCGTGGTGAAAAAGCTGTGGGAGATTATCTGCTCCGGCGGGAACTTGTATTTCTGGTTGTAAAGCCCGTCCTGCGAGCGGAAGTCGGGAATGCCGCTTTCGGTGGAAACTCCGGCGCCTCCGAAGAACACGATGCGCTTTCCCTCGTCGATTACGGATTGCAGGTCCATGTGAATGCCTCCTTGCGCGTTTGTATCGCTTTGATTCACAGTATATCACATTTTGCACAATAATTCAATATACGCGGGGAATTAAATTTACTTTCCCTGCCGGGAAAATCCTATTGACAAATCAGACGAAGTAGTATATAATAACTAGTAACGATGGAGCTGAAGGCTCCGGATATAACAGCAGAATTCGATGGCTTTTAAGGCGGCACCGTGATGCCGGCAAGGTTGTGAGTTCGTATGGGGAGCGCTGCACCATGACGGGAGCAGTGCATTTTGTACACATTCATTGCAGCCTGCCGCGAATACGGCGGGCTTTTTGTGTGTATCGGGAAGGTAGTGATAGCAGTGTGTACCGTTGAGGGACTTATCCAGAAAGCGGAAATAATGGACGAAAGCTCGATGGCGAGGGCAGTCACCCGTATTTCGTTCGAGATGATCGAACGCAATAAGGGAACTGATGGTCTTTGCCTTATCGGGCTTTTTTCGCGCGGGGCGGTCCTCGCGAAGCGCATCGCCGCGAAGCTTTCCGAGATAGACGGCAAGGAGATACCGGTGGGTCTGCTGGATATCACGCCGTTCCGCGACGACAAACCCCGCGGAAGCTCACCGGACAGCAGCGAGATACCGTTCGATATAACGAACAGGCGCGTGATAATCGTAGACGACGTTATCTTTACCGGACGCACCGCCAGGGCGGCGATAGACGGGATAATGTCCCGTGGACGCCCGGAGCTGATACAGCTCGCGGCGCTGGTCGACAGGGGTCACAGGGAGCTGCCGATACGCGCGGACTACATCGGGAAGAATCTCCCGACTTCCCGCGAGGAGACCGTCAAGGTGCTCGTCAGGGAGCTGGACGGCTGCGATAAAGTTGTGATATACACACGATGTCCCGAAAAGTAACGGGATTTTGAAAGGTGACCATAATACGAACCAGAAACAAGGAGGGCAGAATGGATCTTTTACTGAAAAACGGCTATGTGGTGGACAGTGCCAGCGGATTTGAGGGAAAAACGGATATCCTGATCCACGACAACCTGATCCGCGAGGTAGGGGAAAACATTTCCGCACCGGACGCGCATGTCGTGGACTGCGCCGGGCTGACGGTCATTCCGGGAATATGCGATATGCACGTTCATTTCCGCGATCCGGGTCAGACTCACAAGGAGGATATCATCACCGGCGGCAATGCGGCGGCCGCGGGCGGAGTTACCGCGGTAGCATGCATGCCGAACACCAATCCGACCATCGACAACGCGGAAACAGTGCGGTATATCATCGAAAAGGCGAAGAACGCCAAGACCCGCGTTTACCCGGTGGGAAGCATCACCAAGGGACTCGGCGGCGTCGAGATGTGCGATTTTGAGGAGCTTCACAAGGCGGGCTGCGTTGCGGTTTCCGACGACGGCAGACCCGTGAAGAACGCCCGCATAATGGCGGAGGCTATGGTAAAGGCGCACTACGCCGGAATGAAGGTCATCTCCCACTGCGAGGACCTGGATATCGTCAACGGCGGTATCATGAACTGCGGCGAGGTTTCCAGGGAGCTTGGAGTAAAGGGTATCCATCGCCTTAGCGAGGACATAATAACCGAGCGCGAGATAACGCTCGCGGCTGACCTCGAGGTGCCGATACACATCGCGCACGTTTCCACCGCGCAGAGCATGCAGAATATCCGCACGGCGGCACGCTTCGGAACAATGGTCACCTGCGAAACCGCCCCGCATTACTTCATGCTGACCGACGAGCTGCTGCGCAGCCGCGACGCGGACTACAGAATGAATCCTCCGCTGCGTACTCCGGCTGACGTCCAGGCGATAACCGAGGGCGTTATCGACGGCACGATAGACTGCATAATCACCGACCACGCTCCCCATGCGCCGGAGGAAAAGGCGGATTTCGAAAAGGCTCCCAACGGCGTAGTGGGACTGGAAACGTCGCTTGCGGCGACTCTGACCGCGCTGTACCACACCGGAAAGATATCGCTCCAGCGCATAGTCACGCTGATGTGCGTGAATCCGAGGCGTATCCTGTCGATACCCGGCGGCTCCCTGAAGCCCGGAGATATCGCTGATATATGCATTTTCGACCCCAACGAGGAGTGGGTGGTAGACCCGGCAAAGCTCCACTCGAAATCTAAGAACACCTGCTTCAAGGGAATGACCCTCAAGGGCAGGGTAAAGTACACAGTATTAGACGGAAAAGTAGTCTATACCGACGGTATCGACTAAGTATAGAAAGGAAGAAACACATGTCACTCGACAGACTCATCGAAAAGATCGAAAAGACCCAGAACCCCTCCGTTGCAGGTCTTGACCCCAAGCTTGCCTACGTTCCGGAGTACATCAAGGAGAAGTGCTTCGAGAAGTACGGCGAAACGCTCAAGGGCGCAGCAAAGGCTCTGCTGGAGTTCAACAAGGGGCTCATCGACGCGCTGTACGACATCGTTCCCGCAGTAAAGCCCCAGGCGGCTTACTACGAGATGTACGGCCCGGCAGGCGTAAAGACCCTCTACAAGACCCAGGAGTACGCGCGCAGCAAGGGTATGTACGTCATCACCGACGGCAAGCGCAATGACATCGGCACTACAATGGAAGCCTACGCAGCGGCGCACCTCGGTAAGGTACAGGTAGGCAGCCAGACCTATGAGCCGTTCCTCGGCGACGCCCTGACCGTCAACGGCTACCTCGGAAGCGACGGCATCAAGCCGCTGCTCGCCACCTGCCGCGACAACGACAAGGGAATTTTCGTTCTGGTAAAGACTTCTAATCCCAGCTCCGGCGAGCTTCAGGACAAGAAGATCGACGGCATGACTATCTATGAAACCATGGGTCACATGTGCGAGAAGTGGGGCGAGGATCTTCCCGGCGTTTACGGCTACTCCGGCGTCGGCGCCGTAGTTGGCGCAACATACCCTGAACAGCTCAAGTACCTCCGCGATGTTCTCCCGACCACGTTCTTCCTTATCCCGGGCTACGGCGCGCAGGGCGCAGGCGCTAAGGATATCGCGGGTGCGTTCGACAAGAACGGTCTGGGCGGTATCGTCAACAGCTCCAGAGGTATCATGTGCGCTTACCAGAAGGAAAAGTGCGACGAGCACGAGTACGCAGAGGCAGCACGCCGCGAAGCTATCCGCATGAGAGATGAGATCATGGGTATAGTAGGAAAGATCGTAATCACTAAGTGATCCGGCTGTTAAGCTGAAACAGTCAAATTAAAATTCGGAATACGGAATGCGTAATTCGGAATTTCGGTGCCGCTTTCGCGGCGGTTATCCGACCGTATCGAGTTTTAATAACGTCCTGCGAAGCAGGACACCATAATTCCGAATTCTGAATTAAGAATTCCGAATTTAAAAACGTCCCGTGTTACATTCACAGATATAAATTATATACATGGTAAGTACATGGAGGAGAAGAAATGATATTCGAGAACAAAAAGAAAGCGACGCTCATTCTTGCGGACGGCACAGAGTTCGAGGGCAGGGCGTTCGGAGCAGACGGCTCCGTTGTCGGCGAGATAGTATTCACCACCGCGATGGTCGGCTATCAGGAAACGCTCACCGACCCCAGCTACTGCGGACAGATCGTCACCCAGACCTTCCCGCTCATAGGCAACTACGGTGTGAACGAGATAGATCCGGAGTCCAACGGCAGCGTTGTCAGCGGCTATATCGTAAGAGAGCACTGCGAGGATCCGTCCAACTTCCGCTGCGAGGGCGACCTTGACAGCTACCTCAAGAAGTACAACATCATCGGTATCTACGATATCGACACCCGTCACCTCACGAAGATAATCCGTGAGAGCGGCGTAATGAACGGTGCGATAGTCCACGGCGACTTCGACAAGGAAGCGCTTCTCGCGCAGATACGCGCGTATAATGTCGGAAAGGTAGTTCCCAAGGTAAGCGTAAAGGCTAAGGAGTACTACCCCGCAGAGAATGCGAAGTTCAACGTTGTGCTGATGGACTACGGCTACAAGTTCAATATCCGCCGCGAGCTGGTAAAGCGCGGATGTAACGTCACAGTAATGCCCTGGAACTCCACCGCCGATGAGATAAAGGCGCTGAATCCCGACGGGATCATGCTCTCGAACGGCCCCGGCGACCCTGCGGACAACACCGAGGCTATACAGACCCTCCACGACCATATTCCGGCTCAGATACCCACATTCGGAATCTGCCTGGGACATCAGCTGCTGGCGCTCGCCAACGGCGCAAAGACAGAGAAACTCAAGTACGGCCACCGTGGCGGCAACCAGCCGGTAAAGGATCTCGCGCTTGACAGAACATTCATAACCTCCCAGAACCACGGTTACGCAGTTGTAAGCGACAGCGTTCCTGCCGAGGCGGGCGAGGTAAGTCACATCAACGGCAACGACGGCACCTGCGAGGGCGTGCGCTATCATAACGCGCCTGCGTTCACGGTGCAGTTCCACCCGGAGGCATGCGGCGGTCCCAAGGACACCGCGTACCTGTTCGACGAGTTTATTGATCTGATGGAGGGTAAAAAGTCATGCCGTTAAGAAGTGATATCAAGAAAGTACTGGTTATAGGCTCCGGTCCTATCGTCATCGGACAGGCTGCGGAGTTCGACTACGCAGGCACCCAGGCGTGCCGTGCACTCAAGCAGGAGGGTCTGGAGGTAGTCCTCATCAACTCCAACCCGGCTACCATCATGACGGACAAGCACATGGCGGACAAGATATACATCGAGCCGCTGACCCTTGACGTCGTAAAGAGAGTAATCGAGATAGAGAAGCCGGACAGCGTGCTGTCAAACCTCGGCGGTCAGACCGGTCTGACCCTCTCGATGGAGCTTGCGGAATGCGGATTCCTTGCAGAGCACAACGTTAAGCTGCTCGGCTCCAACCCTGAAACTATCCACAAGGCAGAGGACAGACAGGCATTCAAGGACACCATGGAGAAGATAGGTCAGCCCTGCATTCCGTCCAAGGTCGTTGAAACCGTTGAGGACGCGATGGACTTCGCCGAAGTTATCCACTACCCGGTAATCGTAAGACCTGCGTTCACCCTCGGCGGCACCGGCGGCGGTATCGCGCAGACTCCCGAGGAGCTGCATGAGATAGCTACCAACGGACTTCGTCTTTCCCCTATCACCCAGATACTGGTCGAGAAGTGCATCTCCGGCTGGAAGGAGATAGAGTTCGAGGTAATGCGCGACAGCAAGGGCAACGTAATCACCGTCTGCTCAATGGAGAACTTCGACCCGGTCGGCGTTCACACCGGCGACTCCATTGTTGTGGCTCCCTGCGTTACCCTCGCTGATAAGGAATATCAGATGCTGCGTACTGCGGCTATCAATATCATTCAGGAACTCAAGGTAGAGGGCGGCTGCAACTGCCAGTTCGCGCTCAAGCCAGACAGCTTCGACTATGCCGTTATCGAGGTAAATCCGAGAGTTTCGCGCTCCTCCGCGCTGGCTTCCAAGGCGACGGGCTATCCTATCGCGAAGGTGGCGGCAAGGATCGCCGTAGGCTACACCCTCGACGAGATAGTGAACCAGGTAACAGGCAAGACCTACGCCTGCTTCGAGCCGGCTCTGGACTACCTCGTTGTAAAGTTCCCGAAGTGGCCGTTCGATAAGTTCGTTTACGCGAAAAAGACCCTCGGCACACAGATGAAGGCGACCGGCGAGATAATGGCTATCGCGCCCAGCTTCGAGGCTGGCATGATGAAGGCGGTCCGCTCCATCGAGCTCGGCATGGATACTATGACCAAGGACGACTTCACCAAGCTCACCGACGAGGAAGTACTCAAGAAGCTCGAGGACATCGACGTTGACCGCTCCTTCTGCGTATTCGAGGCGCTCAAGCGTGGGATTTCCATCGACGTTATCCACGATATCACGAAGATTGACAAGTGGTTCATCAGCAAGCTGAACAACCTCGTTCAGCTCGAAAAGTGGCTTGCAGACGGCGAGCTGACCCAGGAAAAGTACGACATGGCGAAGAAGTACTGCTACCTCGACAGCACCATCGAGCGCATTTCCGGTCAGAAGATAAAGGAGCGCCGCCTTGCAGTCTACAAGATGGTCGACACCTGCGCGGCAGAGTTCTCCGCAAGCACTCCGTACTTCTACAACACCTTTGACCGCGAGAATGAAGCGGCAGAGTTCATCGAGCAGCACCCCACCGATAAGAAGAAAGTTATCGTTTTCGGTTCCGGTCCTATCAGAATAGGTCAGGGTATCGAGTTCGACTACTGCTCGGTTCACTGCGTATGGACGCTGAAGGAAGAGGGCTGCGAGGCAATCATCTGCAACAACAACCCCGAAACGGTTTCCACCGACTTCGACACCGGCGACAGACTTTATTTCGACCCGCTGACCAAGGAGGACGTTGAAGCCCTCATCGCGACCGAGAAGCCCTACGGCGTCGTAGTTCAGTTCGGCGGTCAGACCGCAATAAAGCTGATAAAGCATCTGACACAGCTCGGAGTACGCATTCTTGGTACTTCCGCAGCCGACGTCGACGCGGCAGAGGACAGAGAGCTGTTCGACGAGCTGCTTGAGAAGTGCAACATTCCGCGCCCGAAGGGAACCACCGTGTTCACCACCGAGGAAGCACTCAAGGCTGCCAACGAGCTCGGATACCCGGTACTGCTCCGTCCGTCCTACGTCCTCGGCGGTCAGAACATGATAATCGCGCACTGCGACAGCGACGTTACCGAGTATATGACCATCATCACCAGCCACAAGCTGGAGAACCCAGTGCTCATTGATAAGTACATGATGGGTACCGAGGTCGAGGTCGACGCTATCTGCGACGGCGAGGACTTCCTCATTCCGGGCATCATGGAGCACATTGAGCGCGCAGGTATCCACTCCGGCGACTCCATCTCCATCTATCCCGCACAGACCCTCACTGAGCACATCAAGCGCGTCATCATCGACTACACCGAGAAGCTCGCAAAGGCTCTGCATGTTGTAGGTCTGGTCAATATCCAGTACGTCGTATACAACCACGAGGTATTCGTTATCGAGGTCAACCCGCGTTCCTCCAGAACCGTGCCGTATATCAGCAAGGTGACCGGCGTCAACATGGTTGATATCGCTACTAAGATAATCCTCGGCGCAAAGCTCAAGGATATGGGCTATAAGAGCGGTCTGTACCCCGTCGGCGATTACATCGCGGTCAAGGTCCCGGTATTCAGCTTCGAGAAGCTGAACGACGTTGATAACCAGCTCGGTCCGGAGATGAAGTCCACCGGCGAGTGCCTTGGTATCGCCAAGACCTTCAGCGAGGCTCTGCTCAAGGGACTTATCGCCGCAGGCTACAAGCTGTACCATGAGGGCGGCGTTCTCATCTCCGTCAAGGACGGCGACAAGAACGAGATAATCGAGATCGCAAGCCGCTTCGAGCAGCTCGGATTCAAGATCTACGCGACCAGCGGAACCGCTTCCGTGCTGAACCGCAACATGATCGCAGCGAGCCACGCCTACAGAATAGGCAAGGGCGATCCGGACGTTATCCAGCTTCTGGAGAGCGGCAAGATACAGTACGTTATCTCCACCTCCGAAACCGGCAGACAGCCCTCCCGCGACAGCGTCAAGATGCGCCGCAAGGCTGTTGAGCGCTCCATCGCGTGCCTTACAGCGATAGACACCGCCAACGCTCTCCTCGACTGCCTTGAAATGCACAAGACCGTCAACGATATCGAGCTTATCGACATCACCAAGATTTAATTGAAACAGCAGAGGAGGCGCACCCTCCTCTGCATGCGATTTTCCAGGCTGAAAGGAACCGATATGAAAATAGGCAAGTACCCAGTCAAGCACTCCTACAAGATACCCCGGATAATCTCCGATGTTTTCTCCGTCGGGCTGGCGGTGTTCATCTGCTCCGTTGAGATAATGTTCATGACGGTGTACGACGAAACGCTGAAAACCTACATCGGCGAGGAAGCGCTGGAAAAACTCATGCAGGCTGACAGCACCCTGGGCTGGAAGCACTGGCTGACGCTGATATTCCCGGCGGCTGTGCTTGCGGTATTCGCCGCCTACATCGTTCTCGTGCTGAAAAGTCACAGGCTGAAAGGGTTCAACGTTACCAAGCGCAACGCCCAGAAGCTCTATGATATGTACGCGCTGTGCGCTTCGCTGTGCAAGATCCCCGCGCTGATGTTCATCAGCGAGATGATGATGATAACCCACAACAACATGCTGATGGCTGACGAGGGCTGGTTCACAATACAGCTCGTCCTGGACCTGCTGATAATCGCGATACTGATCTGCCTGTTCCGCCATCTTATGCAGAAAATGACCGAGCCGGAGGCACATGAGGAAAGCAATGCTGTCCGCATGACCGCGGTCGTGAAGGAGGAACCCGCAGTTCCTTCCGAAGCACCGGAAACAAACGACACCACCGAAAGGAGCTAACATGAGCTACTACTGCGACAAGTACCCGATAATCGAGAAAAAATGCATCTCGCGGGATACCTTCTCCATCACGATCCTTGCTCCGGAAGCCGCGAAAGCTGCGCACGCCGGACAGTTCGCCAACATTTCCGCGCCGGG
>CAKSHG010000059.1 GCA_934456315.1 uncultured Oscillospiraceae bacterium
AAGTAATCAACAATAAGTGACAGATAGTACAAACACTAACCGCACCCCCGGATCGAGCGTCCGGGGGTGTTTCTTTTTGTATTGACAGCGGCGAGGTCATATGATACAATATAATCATATGAAATGTGAGGTATTATATGAAAATTCTGATTGCATTTGCCAAAAGGGGCGCCGTGTTCGCAGCGACGCTTGCTGCGCTGTGGACCATGCTGACCGCCGCCGCGGCGATACCCAACAGCGCAATACACGAACACATGCTGGAAAGCGCCGTTTATTATCTGGAACATGACGCATTCCAGGACAGCGGTCCAATGAGGCTCCAGCAGGACAACTTTGCCGACGCGATACTGCTGAATATCTCCTGGAACATGGGAACCGGCACTCCGTTTACTGCCGCGCTGGACACTGAATACTTCGACGGGAATGACGGCGAAACCGACTACGGCGAAAACTGGGGATTCTACAGCGCCGTTAACGGCACGACCCAGCCCAACACCGATTACACCCGCTACTGGCACGGATCTGCGGCAGTTATCCGACCGCTTATGCTGCTCACCGATATCAGCGGTATCAAGTTTGTCGGGCTCATCTGCGCTTTAGTTCTTCTTGCCGGAAATGCCGCGCTGCTGATGAAAAAACGGCAGTTCTTTGCCGCAGGCGCGCTGACCGCTGCGTTTCTCTGCGTTCACGTCTGGAACATCAGGCTGTCGCTGGAGTACCAGCCAGCCGTTCTGGTCACGCTGCTGGTGCTTCCGCTGTTTATACAGTTCTACCGAAACGACAGCGCCCTTTCGGTACTTTCGGTTATCTCCGGCGTAGCTATCGCGTTCTTCGACTTCCTCACTGCGGAAACCCTCACGATACTGATCCCACTGCTGATAGTGTTCATCATGCGCAAGCAGGACGGTACATTCCCCGGGCTTTCCGGCAGCCTTGTGCTGTCGATGAAATGCGGCTCTGCGTGGCTTATCTCCTACGCCGGGACGTTCATTGCGAAGTGGGGACTGGCTTCCGCCGTCACCGGGGAGAATAAATTCGCCGCCGCGCTGTCCTCCGCCGAAGTCCGGTTCGTTGGCGAAGCGGATACGCTCTCGCCTGTGGAACAGTTCCTGCTGGCGCCCGCTGCAAATCTTTCCACGCTGTTCGGCGGAACAGCGCGCGTGGACTGGGCGGCTGTCGCAGGCGGTCTTGTCATCAGCGCGTTGGTGCTCGGAGCGGTTTTCTACCTGTTCCGCAGCCGCGGGAGGTTCGACCGGGATTTCACGCTGACCATGCTTGTGCTCGGCGCTTTGCCGTTCGTGAGATTCTTCCTGCTGAACAACCATTCCTACCTCCACGAGTTCTTCACCTATCGCGCGCTTGCTTCGTCAATACTCGCCGTGCTTGCTATTCTGTGGTTTTCTGTTGAATTCCGCTCCAAAAAGAAAAATCCCCCTGTAAAAGGAGGTAAGAAGCATGGACGCGCCTGAGCTTGAACTCACTATCCTCATGCCCTGCCTGAACGAGCAGCGCACGGTCGCGCAGTGCGTCCGGCTGGCGCAGGAATTCCTGACCGAAAACCAGGTCAGCGGAGAAGTGCTGGTCGCGGACAACGGGAGCACTGACGGTTCCCCGGAACTTGCCCGCGCAGCCGGAGCGCGGGTCGCCGCCATAGCGGAACGCGGCTACGGAAACGCGCTCATCGGCGGAATAATGGACGCCCGAGGGAAATACGTCATAATGGGCGACTGCGACATGAGCTACGACCTCCGGCACCTGGAAGGGCTCCTGCAAAAGCTGCGGGAGGGATATCCCCTTGTTATGGGCTGCCGCATGGATAATATCCAGCCCGGAGCAATGCCGTTTTCACACCGGTACATCGGCGTGCCGCTGCTGTCGTTCCTGGGACGGGTACGGTTCCATACGAACGTCCGGGATTTCCACTGCGGACTGCGAGGATTCGACCGTGAAAAGGCGCTCGCCCTGGGGCTGTCGTGCAGCGGTATGGAATTCGCCACCGAACTCATCGGGAAATTCGCGCTCTCCGGCGCGAAGATCGCGGAGATCCCGGTAACGCTAAGTCCGGACGGGCGCGGGAAGAGATCCCATCTGCGCACCATTCCGGACGGTCTGCGGCATATCAATTACATACTGTTCGGGAGCCGCCGGAAGTGATCATTTTACCAGCAGCTTCTCCAGCGGCTTGCGGACGAGCCTGTTCCAGAACTTGACAACGAATCCGGTCAGAACCGCCGCGATTATCGTACCCTCGCGGGTGCCCATAACATGGAACTCAAAGAATATCAGCGACAGCACCACCGCGATGATAACGCAGGAGATGTCGAACACGACCTTGACCGTGCCGAACTCCTTGTGAATCGTATCGGAAATTGCCTTGACGAACGCCTCTCCGGAATTCATGACAACGTTGGCAATGACGGAAAGCGAGATGCCGAACGCCAGAACTACAGTCCCGACGAGGACCAGCACCAGCTGTATCAGGTAATTATCCGGCTTCAGGAACGAGAATATCCACATTCCGAAATCGGTGAACCAACCGAACAGGAACGACAGCGGCAGCTGTATCAGTTGGATCCACTGGAAACGCTTCCGCAAAATAACTATCTGCCCGATTATAAGCACGCAGTTCCAGATTATCAGCCAGTTTCCGAGCGACAGCGCCGTGAATTTCAGGCTCATCACGTTAGCTACCGAGGATATCGGCGACACTCCAAGCTCCCCCTTTTTGGTGATTGCAACGCCAAGCGCTGAAATAAACAGGCTGATGATAAACAGCGCGTAGCGTTTCAAAAGCTCTTTTACGGGTATCAGGGGTTTTCTGTCTTTCATTTGTTCTCCTTTTCAACTTCTCCACATAAAAACTGCGCTAAAGCATTCCATGTACATTCTCTATCATCTGTGGAATTTCTATTACTTTTTTACATATCTATTATACCACTATCGATATCAACAATCAAGCCCCCGATTTACTGAATCAGGGGCTTTCATTATGCGGATTTTTGTGCTATTCTATTAAAGCACTCTTGCGAGAAAGTCGCGCAGGCGCGGGTTCTTCGGGTCGGTGAATATCTCGTCGGGAGTACCCTGCTCCTGGATCTTGCCGTCTGCCATGAACAGCACGCGGCTTGCTACCTCTCTTGCGAATCCCATCTCGTGAGTTACGACGATCATGGTCATGCCACCGTCTGCGAGCTTCTTCATCAGCTCGAGCACCTCGCCGACCATCTCCGGGTCAAGCGCGGACGTAGGCTCATCGAACAGGATAACGTCAGGATTCATCGCCAGAGTACGCGCGATGGCGATACGCTGCTTCTGACCGCCGGAGAGCTGCGCGGGATACGCTTCAGCCTTGTCGGACAGCCCAACCATCGCAAGCAGCTCGTCGGCGCGCTTATCTGCCTGCGCCTGGGTCATTATCTTATTCTTGACCGGAGCTATCGTGATGTTCCGGCGGATAGTCAGGTGAGGGAAAAGGTTGAAGTGCTGGAACACCATTCCCATCTTCATGCGGACTGCGTTCAGCTCCTTGCCCTTGGCATGTGTGATGTCCTTGCCCTCGAACTCGATGGTGCCGCCCGTAGGCTGCTCGAGCAGGTTCAGGCAGCGCAGGAACGTACTCTTACCAGAACCGGACGGTCCGATAACTACCACCTTTTCGCCCTTTTCTATCGTTTCGGTGATACCGTCAAGAACGACCAGGTCGCCGAAGCTCTTTTTCAGATTACTTACGCTTATCATTCGACAGTCTCCTTTCCAGACGGTTTACAAGTGCGGACAGACCCACTACCATCAGCAGGTAGATGAGCGCCACAGCGATCAGCGGCAGGAATGCCTCATAGGTCTGCGAACGGATAGTATCGCCGCCCTTGGTGAGGTCGTTCAGCGCGATATAGCCGGAAACGGAGGTTTCCTTGAGAAGCACGATAGCCTCGTTGCCGAGCGCGGGGAGGATATTCCTTATAGCCTGCGGGAGAATGATGGTTATCATCGTCCTGGTGTAGCCGAATCCCAGCGAGGAACCAGCCTCGAACTGACCGCGGTCAACGGACATTATACCGGAACGGACGATCTCTGCAACGTAAGCAGCGGAGTTCAGACCGAACGCGATGACTGCGACAAGTATCTTACTGATGTTAACGGAGCTGAACACTACGAAGTAGATGATCAGCAGCTGAACTACCATAGGCGTACCGCGGACAACGGTCAGGTAGATACGGCAGATGAAATTCGGAATCTTGAGTCTGCCAGTGAGCTGGTTAGTGGAGCGGATCATCGCGATAATGAATCCGAGCACGATACCGATAACGACCGCCAGAACGGTGATAAGCAGCGTATTGCCAAGGCCCTGTACCAGGTATACCCAGCGGTCCTTGTCGAGGAACGTGCTCTTGAGCTTATCCAGGAAGTTCTCGGAAACTGCGTTGCCGCTCTTGTAGATTATAACCTGGCTCGCTTCGGTGTAGCTGTCGGAAAAGTTGACGTTCTTCAGACGGTCCTCTGTTACGGTCATGCCTGCAACGCCGATGTCAGCCTTGCCGGAATCCACCGCAGCAATAATGGAATCGAACGCCATGTCGTCGATGACAAGCTCCTTGCCGAGGATATCGCAGACGGCTCTCATCATATCTACGTCGAAGCCGACTATCTCGCCCTCCTCCTTGAACTCATAGGGCGGGAATTCTGCGTTGGTAGCCATTACAAGCTTGCCGTCGTAGGTTATGCCCTCCGGGCTTTCGTAGGGGTGCTTGCCGTACTCCTCGTCGACCAGCCAGTTCTGCTCTATCATGGAAAGCGTGCCATTTTCACGGAGCTGCGCAAGCGCGTCGTTTACCTGCTGGGTCAGCTCGTCGTTGCCCTTCTTTATAGCGCAGGCGTACTTCTCGACTGCGAAAGGCTTGGGCGAGGTAGAAAGCTCGGGATTCTTGCTGACAAAGTACTTTGCGGGAGATGCGTCGATAAGCACGACGTCGACCTTGCCCTGCTTGAGCGCCTCGATGGCGTCCGCGCCCTTGTTGTACTTCTCAACGGTCGCACCCTCTACGCCCTCGGCGTAGGTCATGCCGGTGGTGCCCATCTGAACGCCGATGGTCTTTCCGGTCAGGTCGATTGACATACCCCTTACAATGATAACCTGGCTCGCCTGGGTATAGCTGTCAGTGAAGTTTACGTTCTTCAGGCGGTCCTCGGTGACGGTCATGCCCGCAACTCCCACGTCAGCCTTGCCGGAATCCACCGCAGCGATAACGGAATCGAACGCCATGTCGTCGATGACAAGTTCCTTGCCGAGAATGTCGCAGACAGCCTTCATCATGTCGACGTCGAAGCCGACGATCTCGCCCTCTTCCTTGAACTCATACGGAGCAAACTCGGCGTTGGTAGCCATTACGAGCTTGCCGTCGTATGTAACGTCTGCGGGACTTTCATAGGGGTGCTTGCCGTACTCGTCGTCGACCAGCCAGTTCTGCTCGATGAGGGTCAGCGTGCCGTCCTCGCGGAGCTGTGCGAGGGCTTCGTTTATCTGCTGGGTCAGCTCGTCGTTGCCCTTCTTGACCGCGACAGCGTATTCCTCGACTGCGAACGGGTCGTCAAGAGTAACGATATCGGAGTTCTTGCTGACGAAATACTTCGCCGGGGAAGCGTCGATCAGCACTGCGTCTATCTTGCCCTGCTTGAGCGCCTCGACAGCGTCCGCGCCCTTGTTGTACTTCTCAACAGTGGCGCCCTCGATACCCTCGGCATATGTCATGCCGGTAGTGCCGATCTGGACGCCTATCGTCTTACCGACAAGGTCGTCCGCACAGGTGACGGTATTCTGCTGCATCGTAGTCTGCTCCGCCGCGCAGCCGGTGAACATGCACAGCGTGAGCAGCAGCGCAGACACCGCCGCTAAAAATTTCTTCATGGTGAGTAACTCTCCTTTTTTTAAAACTATCTATCATTATACAACATTGCCAGCCCAATTGCAAGTATTTTTTTTGAAAAATACCTTATAAGAATATAAACTCACTTGCTGCGGTACTGCTTGGGAGTCATTCCCGTGTGGGAACGGAACAGCTTGCAGAAATACGCGCTGCTGCTGAATCCGCACTCCAGCGCGACTGCCTCCACCGTCATGTTGCCGTCCCGAAGAAGCTGCATCGACCTTTCCACGCGGTATTTCAGCAGATAGCTCACCGGGGAGGTGTGCAGATAGCTCTGGAAGCACCGCGACGCCTCGCTGCGGCTTATGCTGGCGGCATTCGCGATATCCTGGAGGGACACGTCCTCCGCGTAGTGCTCCTGAATGAACCCGATCATCTTCTGCATGCGTATCTGGAGGACATGCTCGTTTTTGACCGCCGGAGCAAGCTCCATCTCACCGCGGTGGGTGAAAAGCAGCTCCCATGCGCGGCTTATCTCGCGCAATACGCGTATCTCAAAGCATTCACGCTCCCCCGGGAGATTGCGGAAGTCCAGCTCCGGCACCTCGCCGTACCTGCCGACCTCTCCGTACTCCTGGAGCATCGAGAACACTCTGTCAAGGCACTCCAGTATCTCGCGCTTCCACTCCGCAGCGCCGTCCAGAATGACGTAGGGCAGCTGGGAATTCAGCGTTATCGGCATGACGTAATGCGTGTTGATGACGCTGTTGACCGGCGCGATAAACTCTGGCTGGAACACCACGTTCGGACAGTAGCAGGGCGAACCTCCGACGCTCTCGTAGCTGTGCAGGCAGTTCGTGTTGAGGAATATCCCCTGCCCCGCTTCAAGTGTGATGTCAGCGTTCCCCGCCTGGATATGTACCGTCCCGCTGTGCACCACGAAAAACTCGAGGTTCGGGTGCCAGTGCAGCGGGACGCTGTTCCCCGCTATGTGCAGTGAGTTGACGTAGTATTGTATAGGAAAATCAGCCTTTCCGTGCTGGACTAGCTCCTGAAAATTTTCCTTTAACGGCATGTGGAATTCTTCCATCTGCCCACCTCCAATTGTGTTCGATTTAAATACCCCTTGGGAATATTATAATATAAATCGGGAATATTGTCAATTGTTCAAAACGATTATAGATAATATAATAATATTATACAGAATTGGCGAAAATATTTGTGCATATCTCACAAAGCAAACGATTACATGTTGTTGGTTTTGACCAGTTAAATTAAGTGAATCACTTGCTTCCCGAACGTCAGACCGCATTGCAATGCGATTATGTTCCACGAATGTGCAATATTTTCCACATCAGAAAAGGGAGAAAAACAATGTCTGCTTTCAAGAAAACCATCGCCTGTGCGATGACGGCGGCAATGATACTTAGCCTCACGGCATGCGACGACGAAGCCCCGAACTCCGGAGCAGCCTCCAACGCAGCGCCGGACGCGCCCGCCGCTACCACCACGACCCAGGCTTCCACCACGACAGACCCCAACGCGGGTCTTGACATGACCGACAAGGAGAACAAGGAGCTGGATACTTCCCTGGCGCCCCCCAGCGGCAACGCAGGAACGCTGAAGTACCTCGGATTCTACGATATCACCTCCGACCAGAAGGGCACCGAGCAGTGCCTGATATTCCAGTCGGACGTATACGGTGGCAAGATAGACTACACCAGCGTTCCGTTCGGCGCGGCGTTCTACGATAAACTCGCGAACCTCATCGCCAGCGATGATTCCCCGGATATCGTCACCAAGGACGCAATGCTCCGCCCGGGCAACGTTTCCAAGAACCTGTTCGAACCGCTCGACGGAAAGATCGACCTCACCACCCCGCTGTGGAAGGACATCGCGGGCGTTGTCGAGGATTTCAGCTGGAAGAACAAGCATTACTACTACCCGCACCGCACCACGACACTCTACGCGCTGAACTACAGCAAGCAGACCATCGCTGAAAACGACCTGACAGACCCCTACGACCTGTACAGAGCCGGCGAATGGACCTGGGACGCATGGCGCGACATGATGATCGAGTTCTGCGACAAGGACGACGCTCACGTTGGTTTCTACACCACCAACCATACCATAACGAGCTTCATCGCCACCACCGGCACAACGCTCATCGACGTGCAGCCGGACGGCACCATTACAAACAACATACTCTCCGCGGACGTTTCCCGCGCTATGACTTTCCTTGAGGGGCTCTGCCGCGACGGTCTGACCTACGACAAGTCCTACGGCGACTGGGTTTCCCCGCAGGTATTCTCCACCGCGTGCAACAACATTCTGTTCACCTGCACTGAGCCGGAGTGGACCTACATAGCTGAAACCGAAAACCTACAGAACAAGCCCGGCGTTGACGACGATATCTTCGACACCGTGTCCGAGTTCTCGTTCGTACCGTTCCCGAGAGATCCCGTTGCAGACAAGTACTACACCGAATACGACACGTTCGGATACCTCGTCCCCAAGGGCGCAAAGAACATCGACGGCGCGATAGAGTTCATCAACCTCAACAGAATGTACGACATCGATCCCGAGATCCAGGCAAAGGTACGCGAGGATCACATCAACCCCCAGAAGATCTACTTCGAAAAGGGCAAATATGCCGGCTCCGAGAAGTGGCAGATGAAGTGGGGCGAGCGCGAGTACGACCTGTGGCGCGAGATGTGCGATCCCTCTAACTTCACTTTCATCAACGAGGACGCAGAGGGCTTCTCCACTGATTTCACCGACCAGATCGGCGAACTTCTGATGGGCGTTGTCGAGCGCGGCGAGTCCTGGGCTAAGACCAGCGCCGAGTTCTCACCCGTTGCAGACGGCACTATCCAACCGTTCCTCAGCTGAAAGAGCTGACCTACCCAAGTTAATACTCCGGTTTACCGGATATTATGATCCGCCGGGTTTTCAAAAGCCCTACGGAAAATATTCATTTCGATTTCATTAAGGAGGAACCACAAAATGAATACAGCAAAAAGACTCCTCGCCTGCGGAATGGCAGCGGCAATGGTTGCCGGTCTGACCGCCTGCGACGACGAAACCCCCGCTAACAGCGGCGCAAGCAACAATAACTCCGTTGCTGCCCCCGCAGCAGTCACCACAACGACTTCTGCTTCCACAACTACAGACCCTAACGACGCACTCGACCTGACCGACAAGGATACCAAGGAGTTCGACACTTCCCTGTATCAGCCCTCCGGCAATGCAGGCACCCTGAAGTACCTCGGTTATTACGATATCACTGCTGACCAGAAGGGTACAGAGCAGTGCCTGATCTTCCAGTCCGACCTTTTCGGCGGCAAGATCGAATACACCAGCACTCCCTCTGGCGACGCTTTCTTTGAAAAGCTCTCCAACCTTATCGCGGCTGACGACTCCCCTGACATCGTTGAGAAATCCGCAATGCTCTACCCGGGCAACGTTTCCAAGAACCTGTTCGAACCGCTCGACGGAAAGATCGACATTGATTCCCCGATGTGGAGCGAGATGAAGGACGTTGCTGAATCCTATTCCTGGAACGGCAAGCACTACTACTATCCGCACCGCATCACCACTTCCTTCGCACTCAACTACAGCAAGAAGACCATCGAGGAGAATGACCTCCCTGATCCGTATGAGCTGTACAGAAACGGCGAGTGGACCTGGGACGCTTGGCGTGACATGATGATCCAGTTCTGCGACAAGGACGACGACAACATCGGTTTCTACGGTACCGATACTACTGTTGACGCGTTTATCCTCACGACTGGTACATCTCTTGTTGATACACAGCCCTCCGGCGTTATCACAAACAACCTTTCCAACCCGAACGTAACAAGAGCAATGCAGTTCATCGAAACTCTCTGCCGTGACGGCGTATCCTACGGCAAGCAGCTCGGCGACTGGGTTCCTCCGCAGACATTTGCTACCGAGTGTGACCGCCTGCTGTTCCTGTGCATGGAGCCGGAGTGGACATACATTGCAGCTACAGAGCAGCTCCAGAACCCGAAGGGCGTAGATAACGACATCTTCGACACCGTTTCCGAGTTCGCATTTGTTCCGTTCCCGAGAGATACACAGGCCGATGCTTACTACCAGGGCTATGACACCTTCGGATACCTCGTTCCCAAGGGCGCAAAGAACATCGATGGAGCTATCGAGTTCATCAACCTGAACAGAGCGTATGATGTTGACCCGACGATCCAGGCACAGGTAAAGAAGGATCACTGCCAGCCTGAAAAGATCTACTTCGAAAAGGGCAGCAACATGGGCAAGGAAAAGTGGCAGATCACATGGGGCGAGCAGGAATACGATCTCTGGAGAGAGATGTGTGATCCCGCAAACTTCAGCTTTGTTACCGAGGACGCTTACGGATTCAATTCTGACTTCCAGAGCCAGCTTGCAACAGTCGTAATGGACGTTGTTGAGAATGGCGCTTCCTGGACACAGACTTCTACAGAGTTCTCACCGATAGTTGACGCTATCGTTGCAGAGTACTCCCTGGCATAATCCGGAGAACTGATACTTCCCCCCCGCAGTAATCTGCGGGGGTTTTGTTTTGGTGTAATGTAAACTATAATTTAGCGTTGCAGGGACTTTTAATTTACTGCAACCCCCAACTGGGAGAGTCAAGGGAGGGGCGCGCCCCTTCCTTGCGGGTCGAGGGCAGAGCCCTCG